>DASXUF010000024.1 GCA_036504975.1 Candidatus Binatia bacterium
TTTTCCATCGCCGCGCGCTTCATCTGGGCGTGAAGATCGACCATCGCCAGCGCGCAGTACTCCATGGAGTAGCCGGCGCGGAAATCTACATTGCCGTCCATCAGCACGCGCTCCAGAATCGTGCGGTTGAAAGCGCCGTGCCCCATCACCTCCGCGCCGGTGTCTCCCAGGGCGTGCGGTTCGAGGTCGGCCTCTTCATGCGTGGAAAAGTAAACCGCTTGCGGTTTAGTGAAGCCGTAGTGCGTGGTCAGCGCCTTGAACCATTCTCCCGACCAATGGGAGAGAGATTCTTCGAACACGTGGAGTCCCCACAGCTCGGCGATCGAGCCGTCCATGAAGATTTTGTGGGTGAAATCGTTGATCGCGCGCGCTTCCGGCAGGTACGGATCTTCCAAAATTTCCTGTCGGGTCAACTTCATCGCCTCGCCGGTCTTCAGCAGCACGAGCACGTGCCCCGGAGGTTGCGGCGAGATCAGCTCGTCGGCGATCTTGGCGCAAAGCGGACCGAGCAGATCGAAGTTGCGGACGAAAAAGGGAAGATGAATGTAATACGAGACGGCGTTCAGACCGTTGACTTCGAGGGAGAAACGGCCCCAGTTCTTGAAAAACTGGCGCATCACGGGCAGCGGCAGCTTTCCGGCTCTGAGCTGCGTCATAAACGGACCGCTCTGAATTTTTTCTTTCCAATACGCGTACATTTTAGCGTACAGATAATCGACGTATGTCTTGGCCTCGGCGGCGGTCATTTTCTCGCCGGAGCGCGGCTCTTTGACGTTGGCCATGTTTATTTTTCCTCCGTGAAGTTCAGCAGGTGAGACTCTTGTCCGTCTATCATCGGCCCGATTTCTTGTCAACACGACGATTGGAAAACCCGGAAGGGTACGCTAAGATGCCTTCATGCCAACGAAGCCGAGCAAAGAGTTGGAGACTTTTCCGAACCCCAGACCGGGACGGGATTATGAGATCAGCATGGAGTGCCCGGAGTTCACCTGCGTTTGCCCGCGCACCGGACAGCCGGATTTCGCGACCATTCGAATCAAATTTGTGCCGGACCAACTCTGCATCGAGCTAAAGTCACTGAAGCTCTATCTCTGGTCGTTCCGCGACGAAGGCGCCTTTCACGAAGACGTGATCAACCGGATACTCGACGATCTGGTGCGCGCGTGCCGGCCGAAGTCGATGACCGTCATCGGCGACTTCAACGTGCGCGGCGGGATTCATACCGTTATCACTGCTAATTATCCGTCCAAGTAGCGCCGGGCCGATGAACGTCAACGGCCTGCTGACGCTTTGCGTCCTTTGTGCCCTTTGTGGTTAAAAATTTGGGATCAACCGCAAAGAACGCAGAGAACACAAGGGAAACGGTGAACGTCAACGGCCTGCTGACGCTTTGCGTCCTTTGTGCCCTTTGTGGTTAAAAATTTGGGATCCACCGCAAAGAACGCAGAGAACACAAAGAAATGTGTAACGGCAGGTTCTTCGTTGCTTGGCCCGGCGCAACCTTATACTATCGCCTGACAAAACAGCTTTTCCCGATCTGCCTAAACATCCATGCCCGAACTCGGTTTTCTGAGAGAACTCCTGATCGTCCTTGCGGTTACAATTACGATCGTCTTCCTGTTTCAACGCTTCGGCATTCCCTCCATCGTCGGTTTTTTGCTCGCCGGGGTCGTCATCGGCCCTTACGGGCTCAGGCTCGTCAGCGACATTGCGACCGTCGATATTATTGCGAATATCGGCGTGATCATTTTGCTATTCACGATCGGGCTCGACATGTCGTTGGCGGAGATCGCTTCGGTTCGCGGCTACGCGATTTGGGCGGGCCTGCTGCAAATACTTTTGACGATCGCGATCGTAGCGGCGCTGGGCGCTGCGTTCGACCTGCCAGCGGGAGTCGCTATTTTCTACGGCTTCTTAGTCGCCAACAGCAGCACCGCCGTCGTCCTTAAAATCTACAGCGACAGGGGAGAGACCGATTCTCTTCATGGCCGGATCGCGACGGGGATGCTGGTGATTCAGGACCTCTCTCTGGTCCCGATGATGCTCCTCATCCCGGTGCTGGGTTCCACCGGATCGATCGCGTATCCGGCCTTGCTCTGGGCGCTGCTCCAGGCGCTCGTTGCCGTCTGTGTGATCGTCGTAGCAGCGCGGTACGCGCTGCCGCGGCTGCTGCACCACGTGGCGCTGCTCAAGAGCCGGGAAATTTTCACCCTGTTTATTCTGTTCGTCTCGATGGGAACCGCGTGGCTCTCTGCGGAGTTCGGCATATCGCTGGCGCTGGGAGCGTTCATCGCGGGACTCCTCATTTCGGAGTCGGAGTATAGCCATCAGATGGCGTCGGATCTGCTGCCGTTGAGAGATTGCTTCAGCGGAATATTCTTCATGTCGGTCGGAATGCTGCTCGACCTGAGCTTGGCTTCGGCGCGTCCCGCGACTTATCTGGCCGCGCTCGCCGCCATGGTCGTCATCAAGGCCGGAGTGATCGTCGCGATCTTTTGGCTTCTCTATCGCTCGCTCAGGCTCGGGCTCATCATCGGCTTGAGCTTCGCGCATATGGGGGAGTTTTCGTTCGTGCTGGCTCAAGCCGGCCGAGAGCCGGGGCTGTTGACCGATAACGGCAGTCAGATATTCCTAACGGTCTCGATCCTGAGCCTGATGGCCGCCCCGTTCTTAATTCAGTGGAGCCACCGGTTGGGTTTCGGTTTGGACCGCGCCGTGGGCGGGCCATCGGCCGGCGATGATTCGGCGACGGCAAGCGAGAGCGCCGAGGCGGGCCACGTTATCGTGGTCGGCTACGGCTTGAACGGACAGAACCTTACACGGGTGCTCAAAGAGGTCGGCATACGCTATCAAATCCTGGAAATGGATCCGTCCGTAGTCCGCGCGGTGCGCGCCGCGGGCGAGCCGATCGTGTTCGGCGATGGAACGCGCCCGGAGATTCTCCACCGCGTCGGCATCGAGCGCGCGCGGGTTCTCGTCATCGCCGTCTCCGATCCGGTGGCCACCGCGCGCATCGTCTCGCAGGCGCGTCGTCTCCGGTCCGACCTCTCGATCATCGTGCGCACGCGCTACGTCGCGGAAATCGACCGGCTCTACCGCCTGGGAGCGACACAAGTCATTCCCGAGGAGTTCGAAACCTCCGTCGAGATCTTCGCCCGGGTGCTGCAGGAATATCACATGCCGCGCAATCTGATTTCGCTCCAGGTCGATCTTATCCGCAAGGAGCACTATGGCGCGCTACGTGGGCTGCGCCTGCAAGGACGGCAATTGGACGAGCTCAGCCAGTATCTTGCCGGAACCACGACGGACACAGTTTTAATCCTGGAGTCATCGCCGGCCGCGGGCAAAAGCTTGGAAGAGAGCGGGCTGCGCGCGCACACCGGCGTCACGGTGATCGCGGTGGTGAGAGACGGAAAATCGACGCATAATCCCGTCCCGGAATTTTGCCTGGCGGCCGGTGACGTCCTCGTGCTGCTCGGGAGCCACAAAGAGCTGGACGAGGCCATCCAGATTCTGAGCCCGCCGCCCGGCGATTGATTTTCGCCGGATTTTCGCTTAGAAAACATTATTGTTAACATGGGTCTGCACTTGGCCTCGAGTCGGTAGGCCGGCGACCCGCTCCGGGATTTTAATGCGGGAACGAACCGCCGCAAGCGCTCGTTTGCGGCGTGATTTTTTTGGAGGAACGAATGTCATATACGGTGAACAACGAAAAACTGAAGACCTGGGTCCGCGACACGGCCGAAATCTGCCGACCCGACTCCGTTTATTGGTGCGACGGCGGCAAGCAAGAGTACGACCGGCTCATGGCGCAGATGGTCGAAGGCGGGATGGGCGTCGCGTTGAAAGCGCGGCGCAATAGTTTTCTGTTCCGCTCCGATCCCAGCGACGTGGCCCGGACCGAGGACCGCACTTATATAGCGACGCCGTCCAAGGACGAAGCCGGCCCGACGAACAATTGGATCGAACCCGCCGAGCTCAAGCGGACGATGACGGAGCTATATAAAGGATGCATGAACGGCCGCACGATGTACGTGATCCCTTTTTCGATGGGTCCGATCGGCTCGCCGATCGCCAAGATAGGCGTGGAGATCACCGATAGCCCGTACGTCGTTTGCAATATGCACATCATGACGCGCATGGGCGCGAAGGTCGTCGAAGCTCTCGGCCCCAAAGGCGAATTCATTCCCTGCCTCCACTCGGTCGGCGCGCCGCTCGCGAAAGGCCAAAAAGATTCCACCTGGCCTTACGCGCCGATGGACAAGAAATACATCAGCCATTTTCCCGAGGAGAATTTGATCTGGTCGTACGGCTCCGGCTACGGCGGCAACGCCTTACTGGGGAAGAAATGCCTCGCGCTGCGCATCGCTTCCGCCATGGCGAAGCGCGAAGGCTGGATGGCCGAGCACATGTTGATCATGCGGCTCACCAATCCCACGGGCAAGCAGTATCACGTCGCGGCGGCGTTTCCGTCGGCCTGCGGCAAGACCAATCTCGCGATGCTCGTGCCGACTATCCCGGGCTGGAAATGCGAGACCATCGGCGAGGATATCGCCTGGATGAAGATCGGGCCGGACGGCCGGCTCCGCGCGATCAATCCCGAGAGCGGGTTCTTCGGCGTCGCTCCGGGAACGTCGCGCCAATCCAATCCGATTGCGATGGACACGCTGAAGGAAAACGTGATCTACACCAACTGCGCGCTCACCGACGACGGCGATATATGGTGGGAGGGAATGAACGGGCCGCCGCCCAAGCACGCCATCGACTGGCGCGGCCGCGACTGGTCGCCCGCGGCGAAGGAGCCGGCGGCGCATCCGAACGCGCGCTTCACGGTGGCCGCCGCTCAGTGTCCGTCCATATCGAAGGACTGGGAGAAGCCCGAAGGCGTGCCGATCGACATTTTTATTTTCGGCGGCCGGCGCTCCAGCGTCGTCCCGCTTGTGACCGAGTCGTTCGACTGGGATCACGGCGTTTTTCTCGGCGCGACCGCCGCGTCCGAGACGACGGCGGCGGTTATCGGCAAGGTCGGCGTTCTCCGGCGCGATCCTTTCGCCATGACGCCGTTTTGCGGCTACAATATGGCGGATTATTTCTCGCACTGGTTCGACATGGGCGACAAGCTGGGGGCCAAGGCGCCGCGCATCTTCTACGTCAACTGGTTCCGCAAGAGCCCCGACGGCCGGTGGCTGTGGCCCGGATTCGGCGACAACAGCCGGGTTCTCAAGTGGATGTGCGAGCGGCTCGAAGGGAAAGCCGGCGGAAAAAAGACGCCGATCGGCTATTTGCCGAGCGAGACCGACATCGATCTGCGCGGCCTGGAGATCCCGCCTGAGAATATCAAGGAGCTTCTCAAGTTCGATCTCGGCGACTGGAAAGCGGAGATTCCGGACATCGAGAAGCACTTTGCCCAGTTCGGCAAGCGGCTGCCTAAACGGCTGAGCAAGCAATTATCCGAGCTGGTTGATCGCTTGAAGCATGCCGAATGATCTCCCCTCATAGCCTCGTCCTCTTCGACATCGACGGCACGTTGGTGGACTGCGGCAAGGCGGCGGGAAAGTGTTTCTCCGCCGCGTTCAAGGAAGCCTTCGGCGTCGCTTGCCCGATCTTCGCCGCGGAAGAAGTCTCGGGCCTGACGGATACGGCTATTCTCACGGAAGTGGTTCGCCGCCTCGATCTGGCAGCGTATGATTCTGAAGAGCGCCGCGCTCATGCTTTTGAGATTTACGCGCGTAATTTGACGAGCGAGCTGAAGCTTTCTCCCGCGCGGGCGCTTCCCGGCGCGAGCCGGGCCGTCGAGGCGGTCGGCGAAATTCCTGGTTGCGCGATCGGGCTTCTTACCGGGTCCACGGGAGCGACGGCTAGGATCAAACTGGAAGCCGCCGGCATCGACTTCGATCAGTTCGTTTGCGGAGCGTACTCGGAAGACGGGGAGCTTAGGGAAGCGTTGCCGCCGGCGGCGCGCGCGCGCTTTGCCGAGATATTCCGCCGCGAGCCGCAGAGGGCGGTTCTCATCGGCGATACGCCGCGCGACGTTCAAGCGGCGCACGCCACGGGATGCGAATTCATCGGCGTGACGACCGGGCCGTACAATAAAGACGCGCTCGAACGCGCCGGCGCCCGCGTGATCTTAAAGGACCTTACAGAAACTGATTCTCTTTGCGAGGCGATTGCCGCTGCCTGCCGCCTTTGATGATTTTTCCTTGTCCGCGCAAAACTCCGCGTGTTAATACATGATTCATGAAAATCTTCGAGCGACCGCTAACCACAGAGAAAGATTCGATTCCGGGATATCTCGCTTACCCGGAACGGACCGAGCCGGGTCCGGCTTTGCTCCTCGTCCACCAGAACACCGGCGTCACGGATTACCTCAAGATCGAGGCGCTGAAGTTCGCCAAGCTCGGCTACGCGACGGTCGTGCCCAATCTTTACGAACTTCTCGGCCATCCGGATGTGATGCACATCCACACCGGACGGCAGATTCAGGCGAAGACCTCCGACGCTGAATTTGTCCGCGTCATCGCGGCAGGCTGGAACTATTTACTCTCGCGTCCGAACGTCGATCGAAAGCGCGTCGCGGTTTCCGGCTACTGCATGGGCGGCCGTATCGGCGTCCACTTCGTCGCCGCGACGCCGGAAGTGCGCGCTTTTGTCGGTTACTATCCGACGGTGCGCGACGAGCCGGCGACGAATATGCGGCCGACGCCGCCGTGGGAATCCGCCCGACGAATCCGTTGCCCGTCGATCGTTCTCTTTGGCGCCGACGACGTCATCACGACGGTTCCGATTCAACAACGGATGTGGGATGCGTTCTCAGGCAACGGGCAGAGCCTCGAATGGCATTTCTTCCCGTTCGGCGGCCACGGCTTCGTCGATCCCGGAACTCCGGGCTATCACCCGCACGCGGCCGAGCTGGCCTGGCCGCTCGTCGTCGATTTTCTCGCGCGCGAGCTCGCCCCGAGCTGACGCGGCGTCGCGCGGCAAAATCTTTTTGCGCAAAGCAAAAATATTTCTTGCTTTTTGTTTCTTTTGGTGTAGCTTCAATTCGCTGTGCTTCGCTTGAATTTTTCCAGTTCAAAACTCAACCCTTCGAGATCCTCAGGGTTGACCCTGAGCGCCGTCGAACGGGTCGACATTCCAAATTAAAAACTAAGTTCCATGGCCTCGGTAGAAGATAATCTCCGCAAAGTTCCGCCGCAAAACCTCGAGGCCGAGGCGTCCGTGCTCGGCGGCATCCTGCTGGAAAACGAGGCGATCAATCGCGTCCTGGAGATTCTCGCGCCGGTGGATTTTTACCGCGAGTCCCACCGCAAGATCTTCCGCGCGATGATGGAGCTTACCGACCGCAACGAGCCGGCCGACCTCATCACGTTGAGCGAGCTCCTCAAGGCCAAGGGCGAGCTCGAGGCCGCGGGAGGCTCGACGTATCTCGCCTCGCTCGCCGATCAGGTCCCCACCGCGGCGAACATCGCCCACTACGCCCGCATCATCCGCGAGAAGGCGATCCTGCGCCAACTCATCAACTCGGCCACCGACATCGCCACCCGGGGATTCGAAGAGCAGGGCAACGTGGACGAGTTTCTCGACGCCGCGGAAAAAGTCATCTTCGACATCGCGGAAAAAAAGATCAAGTCGGCGTTTGTCTCGATCGGCGACATGATCAAGGACACCTTGAAGGCGGTCGAGAGGCTCTACGAACGAAAGGAGCTGGTCACCGGCGTGCCGACCGGATTCAAAGACCTCGACAAGCTCACCGCCGGGCTTCAGCCGTCGGAGTTGATCATCGTGGCGGGACGGCCGAGCATGGGCAAAACCGCGTTAGCTTTGAATATCGCGACCTATGCCTCGCTGAACGCCGGCATCGGCGTCGCCATCTTCTCTCTGGAAATGGCGCGCGAGCAGTTGGTTCTGAGGATGCTCTGCTCGGAGGCCCGCGTGGACAACTCCAAAGTCAGGGCGGGGTATCTGGGCGAGCGGGACTTTCCCAAGCTGGCCAACGCGGCGGGGAGATTGCATGAAGCGCTCATCTATATCGACGATACGCCCGCCATCTCCGTCCTGGAGCTTAGGGCCAAAACGCGCCGACTGATCCGGGACAGAGAGAAGAAGCTCGGGCTCGTGATCGTCGACTACCTCCAGCTCATGCGCGGCATGGGAGCGGCTTCCAATCGCGAGCAGGAGATCTCCGAAATTTCCCGCTCGCTCAAGGCGCTGGCGAAAGAGCTGCGCGTGCCGGTCATCGCGCTCTCGCAGCTCAACCGCCGCGTGGAAGACCGCGGCGACCGGCGGCCGATGATGGCCGACTTGCGGGAATCCGGCGCCATCGAGCAGGACGCCGACGTGATCGCGTTTATCTACCGGGACGAGGTCTACAATCAAAAGTCGCAGGATAAAGGCATCGCGGAAGTCATCGTCGCCAAACAGCGAAACGGGCCGATCGACACCGTCCGTCTCGCCTTTTTGAACGAGTATACCCGCTTCGAAGATCTCGCCCAGCGCGATGAGTACGCCTACGAAGAGGCGGAAGAGGGGTAGAGTTTCCGTCTCGGACGCTCCCGTCAAGAATTTAAATTGTCCTCCGCACAGATTTCTTCCCGCAATTCCTCCTGAGCTGCCGCCTGGCGGATTTTGTCTGTCTCAAGTCTTTACCCTACTTCAACGGCCGCCGCGAAAGTGCGAGGATTTAACTTAAAGGAGGGCCGGCGATGGCAAGATATGGGAGAAGGGCGCAGCAGAAAGTGGCGCGGGCGTTGCGCGAGCGGAAGAGAGGAAAATTAAGAAGCGGACGCTCCGGCAAAAGAGTCCGGAGCCGCAAGCAGGCGATCGCGATCGGACTCTCGGAAGCTCGCCGCGCCGGCGCCAAGGTCCCCGCGCGGAGGAAGCGCAAGAAGAAGTAAGCGATCAGCTCTCCAAGACTTGTTGCAAAATTTGCAGGTCACGCTCGACCAACCCGATATCTTCGGCATATTTCTCGTCCGACATGTCCGGCGGGCGAAAGATCGTGAAGATCACTTCGCTGCCGGAACCGTTCGGCAGAACGCGCATCGGCACGTAAACCTCTATGCCGGAAGCGGGACACACGTAATGATCTAATACGCCAAGATTGTTCTTCTCGACAAACCTGATCTTCATCGGCCCCTGCGGGGTTTCCACGATCCATTCGTTATTCGACCGTCGCACCGACCTGCATAATCCTCCGGCCCATTTGGGGAGATTGTCGGGATTCGAGACGAAGGCGTACACCTTGGCCGGAGGGCAGGCGATGGAAATGCTCAAAGTTCGTGACATGGAACGTCTCTCCATCTACACCTCCATCTCAAACTCCCGTCTCCATTCGTCGGCCGGTAAAGCGCCATCTTTCTCGGCGAGCTTGAGGAGATGCCGGATTTGCAGGCTAAGAACATCGACGTCGGTGGAGGTAAAGCGCTCGCCGCCAAAACGGCGCACCGTATTCGCCTGACGTTTGAGCATCTCGGCGTCTTGCCGGAAGATTCGGAGCGCCACCGGCTGAATCAACATTCTCACGAGCCAACCCGGAAAGCGCGTGCGGAAGAGGATCGACGCATGGAGGCGCGTGCGAAAATCTTCTACGGGCGTGCATACCGTCGTAATCAGAAAATGATTCTCGGCGCCCAGGCGATACTCGACCTGGGCGACCGAGGGCAGGATGAAGCGGTCGAAGTGCGTGACGATGCCGCCCGAGGGAGAAAGAATCTTCCCGGCGAGTCCCTCGGGGCGCGGCTCACCGAGATATTCCGCCTCGACCGCGGTCGCCGTGCGCGTGACACGCACGCGAATGCGATTCGTCCGACCGGCGCCGCGGAAAAGGCCCTGGTGAAGAAAGGCGGTGTGAGGAACGTCAAGCGCATTCTCCAGCGCGGCGTGAAGCGTGCTCTCGACCTCGACGACGCGGCGCGCCTCGGTGTAACCGCGACCCGGTGTGGGGAGACGGTAGGGTGCGGTGGTTGGGTCCTCGTCGGGTGTTGCATAGACCCATACGAAGCCGTCCTGTTCGCGCGTCGCAAACCGCGCGACCGCCCGCGTAGTCTTCGGCGCCTCGCCGACGAGGCCCGGCACCTTGACGCACGTTCCGCCGCTGTCGTACTGCCACCCGTGGTAGGCGCACTCGAGATAACCGTTGACGCGCCGCCCGAGTGACAGCGGCGCGTTCCTATGCGCGCAGCGGTCGAGGAGCGTGGCGGCCTTTCCGTCAGGGCCGCGGAACAAGACCATCGGTGTTCCGAGGATCGCCCGCGCGAGCGGTCGGTCGCGGAGCTCGCGCGATGCGCAAGCCACGTACCACGCGCGCTTCACGCGCGCGACCGAGAACTCGCCGTCGGACTCCGGTTTCATCGAGAACATTATAATTGGTGGCAGGCGTCGTCGCCAGGAGAGAGAAGTTTAGCGGTACGGGCATCGCCACCAGCAGCACCTCTGCGACTTGTAGAATCTCATCGGCGACGTCATGAGCGTAAATTCCCCTGATCCCTATCTTAGCGGCGTCATTTCATACCACTGCTTTGAAAACCAACAAGTCCAGAGTCTCTAGCACCGGATTCGGCTCGCGCTCCCCGGCCGCCGCGGCCTCCAGGGCCGCCATGCCCTCTGCGAATTCCCTGTCCGAAATAAGCGCAAGCGCCGTATCGGCGCGGAGCCGCGTGCGCTCGGCGAACTCGCGGAGGCTGGCGCAGGTTTTCTGTTCAATCCTTCTATCTGCTTTCAGCGTGAATCCTTCGGCTTCAAATATTAACTTTGTTTGCCGGGTGGTAGGCAGATATTCGCAGACCTGACGTGTGCCGGGGAAGAAACGGAAGAGTAACGGAAATCCATCGAGCCTGTCCGAAAAAGTTCCCCTGATGAGAACGCAGCCGTCTGGTCGGAGGACTCGATGGAGCTCTCGCGCGGACGCTCGATGATCGCGAATGTGGTGGTACACCTGAGACAGCCATGCAGCGTCGCAGCTCTCGTCGCGAAGCGGAAGATGCTCGGCTCTTCCGGCCACGTAGGAAACGCGAGGAGAGTTATGCTCTTCGACTGCCCGGGACAGCATGCCGCGGGAGGGTTCTACAGCGATGACCCGGGCTTGAAATGACTCGGCGAGCAGCCTGGAAAAACGGCCGGTGCCGGCGCCAAGATCGAGAATCGCGCGCGGGCGCGCGCTTTCGACAAAAGGCGCCGCCGCCGAGAGCCATGTTTGCGCGGTTTCCGGAACGAGCGCGCGGCCCGTTCGGAAGTTCGCCGACATCGGCCCGTCGTAATCGATCGCGCCGGGCGAAAACCGCCCATGCTCAGACTTCACGTCAAGGTTAAAATCATCTGAGCCTCGGAATTTCAATAGCGGACGCTTGCAGGACGCGCTCAACCGACCGCAACCAAGAAGCCTCGACTGGCCAGGCCGACCAATCGATCCAAGTTGAGAAGAAAATCCTCGTCCGCCGTTGCGCTCGGCGCGGACTCCAGGCGCCAAATGATTTCGGCGTTCAGCCACGCCGTCTCCCTCGCCTTGCGTACTTTCCACATGGCAAGGATGTCGTCTATTTCGCCAAGCTGCTGATCGATCTCGCCGATAATGCCGGTGGCGATGTACTGCTTGACCTCGCCCTCGACGACTTCGAGGATGGCGTTGACGCGGTCGAAATCTCGATACTGGGGACTGCCGCGGCGCGGCGCGACGCCGCGCTCTTTGCCGGTTTGAACGACGGCGATCGCCAGATCGTGGTTGATGTGAGCGTTCATTCCCGCCAGGGCGAATTGAAGTCGTTTGATATTCGATCTTTGTCGCGAGGCGAGAAGCGGGTACCAACAGCGCGCGACTTTGTCCGGGTTCTGTTCCCAGGCCGCGACCGCGCCGAAGTAGAGACCGGCGAAAACCACGTCGAGCCGCTCGAGCCATGCCGGGTCTTTCCAACCTTCGGCGGGCGGCCGGTCGCGCACGCCTTCGGTTACTTTCAGGTAGAGCAGATTAAACCATTTGAGCCCGTCGTTGTTTGGCAGAGCGGCGTCGATCCCGCGCATGACGGCAATGACGTCGTCGATGGTTGTTACGGACGTTGAATTTATCATTTCAGGAAGACTTGCGCTGGTTGAGGAATTTATCGACATTGCTGCTTCACGTACGCCTGGTCACAACGATTGCGCTAGTCCTGACACGGCAGGTTCGATTCGTCGATCGCTGCCCAACTCACGCGGCTGCCCCACTGGCGATGCGCCGACGGCCCCATCGGCGGTACGTCATCGAGGCTGCCCGACGGAACGATCATGTGCTCGCGGGCGCGCGTCGGACGAGGCACCGGACAGTTGCAGCGCGTGCAAATCGCCGTCGAGAAGCTTCTCGCTTCCGGAAGATCGTATCGCGAGATCAATTCCTCGCCCGAGATCCATTTGAACTGATCCAGCGCCACCGCGATATTGGTCGCGCGGACCGTGCCGGTGGCTTTCCGGCAGCGCGAGCAGTAACAATGGGCGAACCGGATGAACGGCGGCCTTATTTCGTAGCGGACCGCCTTGCAAAGACAGCTTCCTCGCAGCGCTTGATCAGCCATGGTTGCCTCCGTGTCGCCTGAGTTATCAGTGTGCGGCGCCTTTATATTGTCCGGCGGCGCTTCGATGTCGAGTGGCTTCGCGGCGGAATTATTTCGACTTTCTAACCCGGTCTCTCGACAAACGTAGCGTCGCTGCGCCGAATAAATCCGGGCGGCTTGCCGGTCTTGGAGCGAACTTCCAGCCAATTTCCGGTGGCGCCCACCACGTTCACTCGGACCCCTCCGGGGATGTTGGCGACGATCCTGGATGACGCCGACGGCTTTTCGAAGACCGAAGTATCGCGAAGGGTTTCATAAGCTCCGGCGTCGGCAGTGCGCCGGGAAGCGACTGCGGGAGGGGAAGGTCGCGTTGCAGACGGCGGCGGGGCGCCGACCGTTCCGGCAGGTCTCTCCGGACGATCGTCCATTGGCGGAGGGGCGCCAACCGTTGCCGCGGACCTTCCAGGGCCTTCGTCGGCAGGAGGAGCTTCCGGATAGTCGGATCTCCGCAGCAGGTCGGTTCCGAAGTAAAGGCCGGCGATGCCGGCGATGAGCACAAACGCGATCCCGCCGACAATTACAAGCAACTTGTTCCCGGAGCTTGGTTTCGCCGGCGCCGACGCGAACGGCCGTGTTCCGGTATCCGAAGCCGGCTCGGCCGCTCGCCCCACTCTTGCGCCGCAATTCCCGCAAAAATTCTTGCCCTCGTCGATTTGATCTCCGCATTGAGTACAAAACATGGGGTGTTACCTCCGGTATGAATAGCTTGCTTCCAGACGATTCGGCCGGAGATTATCTAATGAAACGCGATCGTGTCAACCGGGTATCGGTCGCTCAAGACGTTGAAGCGCTTGTTCGGACATCGCAACTTGATTGTCGTTGGGCTGTTCGGCCGCGCTTACGGCAACCGGATCGCTATTTCTTTTGGCCATTTGCGGACTGAACTTCCTTCAATACGGCCGCATAGAGCCTGCCGACATTTTGACCCCACTTCGCGCCGGCATTGTCCGACAAGCCGGTATCGAACACACAGTGCGAGAGGAGAGCTACCGCTATGTCCCTCGCGATTTCTTCATCGGTCGGTTTATCCATTTAACCTCCAGAGTTTTGGATCAGAACCTCGCAGCGGGATTCTAGCACGATGCGCGTCGCTTTGCGCCGACGCGAGCAAAAAAAATCGGCAAACCCAAAGAACGGCGGTCTCACCTTATAGCGGAACGTCTTGCAAAGACAATTTCCTCGAAGCGCTTACTTCCTTATCGTGTGATTATTCCTCCACGGAGTCATCCAAGATGCCGTACTTTAGTCCTGACTCCGATAAGGCGCGCCTACAGAATTCTGCCTGGGCGCAAAGTACATAAAAGGCAGCGCCGCGGTACTCGCCGGAGAAAAATATGGCGAAGGTCGTGACGTACGGTTCGACCTCGACGGCATATTCGATGCCGTTTGCGCTCAATATTTTCTCAACCTCTTTCGCCTCGGCCAGTCGCCAGGCGAGATAGATCCGTGATACCTCTTCTTCTTCGCCAAAATCGTCAAAATCAACCCGGGGCATCCCGCTGAACTATTTCCAGCCGCGCGTTGCCGGATCGAACTCCGGCTGATCCTTTTCGGTTTCACCGGTGGCGGCTCAAGAGCTCAAAGTAGATCAGGCTTTCAGCCACAAAAATGCAAAAGAAGCGCACGTGGTCACCCCAAGCAAAAGGTACCAAAAGACATTTTGACTAGCCTCATACTTCTGGATGTACTTCCCATCGGTCGCCAGGAAAGTCTCCCAGCCTCTCGGGCCGTTGTATTGCTCCGGCGCGTTTGCGTATATCCGCTCTTCCAGCTTTCTCAGATACTCGGCCTCCGTGCGGACGCCGTTCGCAATCGCGTGCGATCTAATCAGGCAGAAAATGACGATCACGATCGGAACGAACGCCGCCGCTCTGAAGAAAACGTCGCCGCCGGAACTTTGGGTGGCAAGCCATGAATAGAAACCTCCACAGGCGAGCACGACGTACCGCTCCATTTGCCGCTCCTCTTGAACGACGGCCAGCAGAGTCTTTCGATGCTCCTCGTGCTGCTTAACGTTGAAGTCGAATATCGCGCCGTCTTTGGGCTCGTTCATACGCCCCTCACCGATTGATTCGCGCGGAAATAAAATCGAAATAACAAATCAAACTCAATGGAAGTCGTCCTTGGATGGTTCGGGGTCCTCACGCAAACTCCTGCTGGATGGTTGGCGACATGAGGCGCTTGATGATCCACCCGAACAAAAGCGATAAGCCAATCGCCATCGCAAACGAGAGTATCAACATCATCGTTGCCATGGTTTCGAACTGGGATTGGAATTCCGGCTGGGTATTGGGTGGAGCGGCGGACATCGACGACATCATGCTCTGCTGCATGATGAGCCCGCCGATCTGCCAGAGAATGCCAAAGCCCAGAAGCCAAATGAAAACGACGCGGGCCCAGTTCTTCCGCTTTAAGAGTCCAATGGCGGACACGAATGTGGCGGCGGATACAATCAGCAGTAGGAGCATGATCGGCCTAAAATTCTCCAACATGAATTCCGCATAGGGTGGGATTTCTTGTTTGCTTTTGACCTCAGTCATCACCATCTGCATTCGATCAGGCGTAAGCACCGTGTGCACCATGATGTTCTGAAAGACAGAAATGACTGTCGCGAAGCCGGCGAGAATGATGAAAATCCACGCCAGGACCGACACGAACATGGACTGGGTAGCGGGATTCTTTTGGTTTGGTGGATTCATGCTCCCTCCAGTCACTGGTTTTTATGCTGTCAGGGAAGCTTTTTGTGGGACCTGACACGAAACCAACAAAGCGCACGGTAAAGTTTAGAGCGGCTGCCGAATCGGAGTCGCGCCCGCGCGGCCAGCCGTAAATTTCGGAATTTCCTGAGATAGGGGGACTTGTGAGGTACGTGAGTACAGCCGCCCTGGATTATGCCTGAAACATTTGTGGAAGCGCCCTGCGCCAATGATCGCCGAACCATTGGGCGCCATTGTCTTCACTTCCTAAGAGCTTGTCAATTCAATTTATTCGGTAAGCAGTCAAAACTCCATGTGACATCTGCCAGGGTTTCTTACCCCCGTCTTGGGGCAGGCAAGGCGTCGCTCCGGCGAATAAATCCTGGCGGATTGCCGGTCTTGGAGCGAACCTCCAGCCAATTCCCGGTGGAACCCACCACCTCTACTGTGTAGCCTCGGGGGATGCTGGCGACGATTTTCGAGGAAGCCGACGGGGCTTCGTAAACCGAGGTGTCGCGAACAGCTTCGTAAGTTCCGGCCGCGGCCGTACTCCGGGAGGGCGCTGCGGGAGTTGAGGGGCGCGCACGGGACGCCAGTGGTTTCTTCGCCGCGCTCCCTCCTGCCTTCGACTTGGGAGCTTCCTCTGCGGGAGACGGTAGGGGCTCAGGAGAACGGGCCGTCTCCGCGGAACTCGCCGGAGGCTCGTCCGTGCGGGCGAACTCCTCTTTTCCCGATGGCCTCATCAGTGCGAGGTACGCGCCGGCGCCGGCGAGTATAACGATGAGCGCTACGACGGCGGCGATGACAAGCGGCTTGTTGAGCTCGCGTTGTCCTTTTGCCGGTGTCGGGCTCGGCCATGCCGGTCGATCCGGAGAGCTGGGGTCGGAATCGGCCGTCGGATCGGGCCGAGCTTCGGTCTCGGTAACCCTGGCTCCGCAATTACCGCAGAATCTTTGTCCTTCGTTAAGTTGAGCGCCGCATTGAGTGCATGACATAAAAGTTACCTCCAGTAAGGAACTAGCACCTGGATGATTCGGCGGCAAGGTATCTAAGCAAGGCCGCTGGTGTCGCTATAGAAAGAAAGTAGTATCGAGTTCCCGTATAGTTCTTTTTCTCTCGCCTAGTGGACTGTATCACTTAATTTGGCAACGCCGTTCTGGTTCGACAAGCTCACCACGAACGGCGTTTTCCTAGTCCGTTCGCACTGAGCTCGTCGAAGTGCGAGGAAGCCATCTGTTGCCGAATCGTCTGTTACAGTGCACTAGACATGGATATGCATCGTTAATATCCTCCTCGAAGCGCTTGGACGGATGTCAGTACTCCTATGTTGAGTCATTTTTATTGCCACGCGCCAACGCCGACCGCCACACGAGCGCGATAAAAAGCAATTGGAGAAGGATTCTAGGCACGAGCGGTGTCGGAGACTGCCCGCCAAACGGCACGCCGGCCATGGCGGCATGCATGTTGGCCGGCAACACTGCGAGCAATAGCAGGATCAGGCCAATCGCCGCCGGGACTCTCGTCGCCGGGTTCAAGAGCCCGATACCGCCGGCGATCTCTGCCACTCCTGTAAACGTGACCATAAATTCAGGGTAGGGCACCCAGGGTGGAACCATCCGGATTAGGTCTTCGCGCATGCAATTGAAATGCGCCGCTGCCGTGAACCAGAACATGACCGCTAAGCCTACCCGAGTCGCCGCCGCCCAGGAGTCGAGAGCGTGCACCCCGAAACGTCCAATGGCTCTGGCAAGAAGTATGGCGCCCAATAGTACGATCAGGGGAATCAAAGTGAGTTCCCTTTATGTATTAGGTTCCGCCGCCACTTCTTCACTAAATGTTGTAGCATTAGGCAGAAAGCTCCCAGGCCTGAGCCATCGAAAGAGCACCCGTGGTAAGAGCAGGCCTGTTGCGAAGGTGAACCAGACCCACGCGCTATTGATCAGGAGTTCTCGCCACGGAAGTGCCACTGTAATGGGAAATCGCTGACAAAAGCACCTGCCGCAACAGATGAGAGTACGATTACGGTGACGAGTACGCCTCGCCATGTCCGATCCATCGAGGGAAAGCAAGGTGCAAACATGGCAAAAATTAACAGTACGGGAACAAGGACTGGAATCACAACGAGAATGGCAAGCGGTATGTACCACATAAGTGCGCCGATCGGCTGCATCGTGGCCAGAATGAGCCAATCGCGTTCCGGGTAATCATCGAGGAGCACCGCAACGGAGTTTGCAATCCCAAGACACAATGGACCGATAACGACAGCCATACCGGCCCACACAAGGGCTCCAATCCACCAGCCGCTTGGATGTGAACCCATCCTTTTCAGAAGGAGTGATTGAATTTGCAATGATTCTTTCCGAGAAAAATAACCTGTCCCTTTTATTTTCCCGACTGAAAAGCGGGCTTTGCCTATTATTGTCCTAGCAGTAAATTCAACGGCTTCTGTCGCGAGTTGCCTTAATTTTCTGGGTGTTCGTTAACAGAAAACGATACTTGGTCCTCCGGCATGTCCGGATATCTTTGCGCCCGGACCTGTGGGCTCATTTTTAGTGTTTCTAGACTTTCGGCTAATACTTCCGCAGGACTGTCTTTGGCGATCTCGAACTGTCCTGCTGCAGGAACGGTCTCACCAGGAAGCCGTAAGAGGATACCACGCTGAGGTCTTCCAAAAGTAGTGAACACACGTACAGTGTTGTCCGTCATCGTCCAACCTGCGGCCTTGAATACATCGTACCAGTCTTGCGCAAACTGATATGCTTCCGCATTATTTTGGGTTGCCGATACACTGACCTTTGCAGGTTTGCGTTTCAAGAGCGCGACGATTTCAGCTCGTTTATCGGGAGGGATTCTGCGGGGTGGGGGTCGTTGGTTTATATTTACCGTGTTAGGACTATTTGGCCCTTCACTCCGTTGCTCGATGTGGATACTTTTCTTATTAATCTCCTTCAGGATCATATCTAATTTCTGAGAGATGTCTTTGGTGGTTTTCTCATTTCGCTGTGTGCCACTTAAAATCGCTCGTACTTGTTCGGCTATTTTAGGATCCACGTCTCTACACACGAGCGATGCGCTATTGCCAGTCCCGGTAATATTCACAGAGCAGTCGCCAGCCTCCTGGGTTATTGGGGCTTTTGCCTGACCATACGCACGGGATATAGCAAAGCAAAGGATTACGGTGACTATTGCTACGATCCTCATTTTATTACCACGCAGTCGCTAGTGACCTTATTGTTATCGCCGACTACATTTGATCCGCAAGTATCGGCCTGCTGCGTGATCGGACCCTGCAGGCGATGCGCCCGCCCAACATCATGGTAGGCTTGCCAGCCCGCGTAGGCGCAGCCGAGAACAACGAGACTAATTGCTACCGAAAACCCATAGTTGAGAATCAGGCGAAGGACGGCTGAAGACTGTCGTTGCGAAAGTGGGGTGAGAAGTCCACCTTTTAAAAGCATCCGATGTATTCCGAAGAATAGGATCAGACCGAAACCAATCAACACTAGGGGATTGGCCAGATGTTGTGCAATCTTCGAAAATTGTACGAATCCCGTATGTCACCTCGGAAGGAAATTATCGATACACCTCAGCTCAGTCCAAGCGCACACCACAATTACGGGTCGGAAATTGGTTCGGTTCTTTGCGTTCAATGATCCCGCTACTCGTACTTTGCCTGCCAGCATTGATTTTCTTACCTTTAAAAAGCTTTGTCAAAGACTTTTTACTGCAAGCAAGTTAAAAATCCTTTTTATCTTGGCTACTACATCCTCCGCTCTCATCAGATCACTGATGATCGCTGCCGCATCCGCGCCCGCCTTCCAGACTTCGGCGACGTTTCCTTCGGTAATCCCACCGATGGCGACGATGGGGAGGTTCACGCTCCCACGGATTTCGCGGAGCATTTCCAATCCACGAGGCGAGTAGCCGGTATCTTTAGTCGTGCTGCCGAGGATGGGGCCGAAGCCGATGTAGTCGGCGTCGCCGGCAACGGCTTCACGCGCCCGTGCGAGATCGTGAGTGGTATGCAGAGCTAGCGAGACTTTGATTGTGTTCTCGTTTTTTTGGGAAGCGCGGTAAGAACAGACCGTAGCAAGGCATTGACCGATTTCGAAGATCGGAACACGGAGGCGATATCCGGGTCCAATACTATGGCAACTGTTCCCTTCATGAGAGGAGCAAAGCGGTTCGGGCGGGCATTGCGGTAGTCGAACCGGTACTCCCGTCGCATCCCGTTTCGTCTTGATGTCCTACGACTTGATGTTCTCTTCATAGTCTTTTCGCTCTTTCCTTGTCGCCCTTCGCGCACTGAAGATTCTAACCGATTCGCCTTTTGACGTAAAGCACACGACTAGCAAACGCTCCTTGGTCGAGCGCCCAATGATGATCTCGCGCTGCTCTTCGATTGAGTGGTCTTCATCGTCAAATATCCGGGCCAGGGAATCGCCAAACACGGTGAGCGCCTCCTGAAAAGATACCCCGTGCTGGGAAAGGTTCGCCGCAGCTTTCCGTCGATCCCATTCGAACTTTAGACTCATCGTGAGGAAAGCACCCTAACATGCTCAAAGTGTATCAGTCCATGCGAAAGCGTGGCTAGCAAGTAGCTACTCGATGGCTAGAATCCTCTTTACTTTTGTCGCCACGTCCTCCGCTCCCATAAGATCGCTGATAATCGCCGCCGCATCAGCACCAGCTTTCCAAACTTCAGCAACATTTCCTTCGTTAATTCCGCCGATCGCCACAACGGGAATTTTCACCGCCTGTTTAATATCTCGCAGCATTTCCAACCCGCGGGCGGCGTAGCCGGTGTCTTTGGTCGTGCTGCCGAAGATGGGGCCGAAGCCGATGTAGTCGGCGCCGCCGGCTTCGGCTTCGCGCACCTGCGCGAGATCGTGGGTGGAGATACCGATAATCTTTTCGCGGCCAAGAACCTTTCGCGCGGCGGCGAGCGGCAGGTCGTCTTGACCGAGGTGCGCGCCGTCGGCGTTGCAGGCTAGCGCGATGTCGGCGCGGTCGTTGACGATGAAGAGGGCGCCGGCTTCGCGCGTGAGTTGACGCGCTTCTTTTGCCAGATCGAAGAATTTGCCGGAAGGCAACTCTTTCGCGCGGAGCTGGACGAGCTTGACGCCGCCCCTGAGAAGCTGGCGGAGGATCGCGATTGGAGAACGGTCTTTACAGAAGCTTGTGTCGAGAATGGCGTAGAGAGGGTAGGGAAGTGGTCTGTCAGTCATTATCTTTTTTGACCGCGATCTTTAAGTCAGTGATCTTTTTGCGCAGCGTGTTGCGATTGATCCCCAGAATCTCCGCGGCCTTGATCTGGTTACCGCCGGTTTTTCTGAGCGTCAGCTCGATCAGCGGACGCTCGACTCTTTCGATCACGAGATTATAGAGGTTGTCCACGTCCACGCCCTTCATTCTTTGGAAATAGTCTTCCAGCTTATGATGGATCAGCTCTTCGAGCGAGAGCTGGTCCACGCCGGGCGGAGATTCGTCGCGCTGTTGCTGCAGCGAAAAATCTTTGGGGAAAAGAACCGAGCCCGGTGACAGCACCGAGGCGCGGATCAGCGTGTTCTCCAGCTCGCGCACGTTCCCCGGCCACGAGTGCTCCTCCAAGAGTTTCATCGCTTCGGGCGAGACGCCGGAGATGCGCGTTCCCATCTCGCGGTTGATCTTATCGACGAAGTAGCCGACAAGTTGCGGGATGTCGCCTTTGCGCTCGCGCAAGGGCGGCAGGTAAACCGGAATCACCTTCAGCCGGAAATAAAGATCCTCGCGAAAGCGTTTCTCGCGCACCGACTTTTCGAGATCCTGGTTCGTGGCAGCGAGGATGCGAACTTCGGCCTTTAGAACCTCTCTCCCGCCGACGCGGCTGTATTCGCGCTCCTGAAGCACGCGCAAGAGTTTGGTCTGCAGCTCCAGCGGAATATCGCCGACCTCGTCGAGAAAGAGAGTTCCGTCTTCCGCCAGCTCGAACTTGCCGATCCTGCGCTCCAAGGCGCCGGTAAACGATCCCTTCTCGTGGCCGAACAGCTCGCTCTCCAAAAGCTCTCTCGGTATGGCGGCACAGTTGACGGCCGTGAACGGTTTGTTCCAGCGTGGCGAGTTGTAATGGATCGTCTTTGCCACCAGCTCTTTTCCCGTTCCGCTCTCACCCTGGATTAAAATGCTCGCGTCCGTGTTGGCCACCTGGCCGATGATTTTATATACCTTCTGCATCACCGGGCTCGTGCCGACCATATTCCCCGGCTCGTAGCTTTTTTTGACCTCTTTCTTGAGGTCGTGGAAATCTTGCAGCAGCTTGCGGCTCTCCAGGGCGCGCTGGACCAGCAGCGAAATTTCCTCCAGGTCCCACGGCTTCGTCACGTAATCGAACGCGCCGTGCTTCATGGCTTCGATGGCGTTGTGCATCGTGTTGCGTCCGGTAACGATGATGATCGAAGCGGTCGAACCGTTTTCCTTCGCCTCTTTGAGCAACGTGAGACCATCCACGTCGGGAAGGTTGATGTCGATCAGGCAGACGTCGAAATCGTTTTCCTTGAAGGCCGCCTGCGCCAGGCGGCCGTTCTGGACCGTCTGCACCCAGTAGCCTTCGTCCTCGAGCGCTTTCTTCAGCACCGTGCGGTGCGACTCTTCGTCTTCCACCACTAATACTTTTCCGCGATTCATGTTTCCGCCACCAACAGCGACACTTTGAAGCTCGCTCCCTCTCTCTCGCGGCTGTCCACGCGGATCAAGCCGCCGTGTTCCTTGATGACGCGGTAGCAGATCGCCAGGCCGAGCCCGCTGCCGTTGCTTTTGGTCGAAAAAAAGGGCGAGAAAATATGCGGCAGGTCTGCTTCTTTGATCCCCGGACCGTCGTCCTCGATGTCCACCCAGATGAATTTTCCCCGCTCTCTTCCCTGTTCCCGGATGTGGAAGTCGGTTTCCATCCGCGTCGTCACCCTCAGAGTCCCGCGGCGCTGCATCGCCTGGAAGGCGTTTTTCACCAGGTTCAAAAAGACCTGCGTGAGCTGGGCGCGGTCGCCGCGAATAGGCGGGAGGCTGGGATCGAAATTTTTCTTCACGCTCACCCGGCTATCTCCCGCGGCTTCCATTTCCAACAGCAGCACCTGGTCGAGGATTTCATGAATGTTGACCGCCTCGAGCTTGAGCTCGGCCGGCCGCGAGAGGTCGAGGAGTTGCTCGATCAAGCGATTCACCCGATCGACTTCGCGCACGACGATGTCGGCGTATTGCATCAGAGAAGGGTTGCTGTTCACTTCGCGCTTTAGAAGCTGCGCGGCGCCCTTGATGCCTCCCAGCGGGTTTTTGATCTCGTGCGCGAGCCCGGCGGCCAAGGTGCCGAGGAGCGCGAGACGGTCGGCGCGCTTCAAATCCTCCTCCATTTCTTTTCGGTGCGTGAGGTCGCGCACGAGGAGAATGGTCCCGAGAAAACGGCCCGAGCGGTCCTCGAGCGGAGAGACGGTCAAATTCACCGGCGTCTGCCGTCCTCGCGGCCGGGCCAAATCGCCCTCGCCCCGGCTGCCGGTCTGCCGCGGCGGCTCGCACTTTTGCACCATCTCGACGAGCCACGGGGTTTTGCCGAGCACGGTGGTGTAATCTTGCTGCAGAACGTGCGACGCGGGCAGCTCCGTCAAGACCTCGGCGGCCTGATTGAAGAAGGAGATCTTGCCGTGACGATCGATTAGGATGACGCCGTCTTCGAGGCTCGTCAGGATATTTTCCCACGAGATCCGGGCGGCGGGCGCGGCTTTTTCTTCAGCGGGTCTCATCGGCGGCGGATCATTACGATAAAATTTATCTCATGCTTCGACAGGCTCAGCATGAACGGAAATTGCTCGCGTATCACCGGTTCACCCGGAGCTTGTCGAAGGGCGATCGGCAAAAAGCATATCAGAATCAGGCTCCGTTAGAAAACTTGCCACCCTTGCATTAGCGTCTCTCCGTATGCTAAAAATTTAATTACACTTAGGGTTAGCACTCAAAGTGGGCTCTTGCCCGCTTTTTTATTTTGGGGGTATGATGAGTGTCGATCCAGTCGTGGCGCGGGTGTGGGAGATGGCGTCCTCGGTGGCGGCGGGTGAGGGGATGGAGATCGTGGACATCGAGTTCCGGCCCGAGGGGAGCCGAGGGGGCAGGGTGCTGCGATTGTACCTGGACAAGGAGGGCGGGCCGAGCCTTGAGGATCTGACGCGCGTAAGCCGGCAGTTGAGCGAGCTGCTCGACGACAGCCCGGACGTGCCCGGTCCTTTTACCTTGGAAGTTTCCTCTCCGGGCATCAACCGTGCGCTCAAGAAGGTCGAACATTTTGTCCGGTTTGTGGGAAAGAAAGTTCGCGTCCGGACGCGGGATCCGATCGAAGGAAGAAGATCGTTTCTGGGCATGCTCAAGGAAGTCATGAAAGACGAAATCGTAGTCGCGCTCGAAGGCCGCGAATATCGCATCGCGCTTTCTCAAATCGAAAAGGCGAACTACGAGCACGAGTGGGGTGCTTAAAATGCAGCAGGATTTAAATCGAGTCATCGAGCAGGTCAGCAAAGAAAAAGGGATCGACAAGACGATTCTTATCAGCGCCCTGGAAAACGCCATGGTATCGGCGGCCAAGAAGACCTTCGGCCATCAGCGGAAGATCGAGGCCCAGTTCAATCCTGAGATCGGCGAGGTCGAGCTGTTCGAGGCCAAAACCGTAGTCGAAGCCGTGCAGGACGCGGCGACCGAGATCACGCTCGACGAAGCCCGGGAGTCGCTCGATCCCGAGGCGCAGGTCGGCGACGAGCTGCTCAGCAAGCTCGACACGACTTCGTTCGGCCGCATCGCCGCGCAGGCGGCCAAGCAGAACATCGTCCAGCGGGTCAGGGACGCCGAGCGCGAGATCATCTACAACGATTTCAAGGGGCGCGAGAACCAGCTCGTCAACGGCATCGTGCAGCGCTTCGAGAAGAAAAACATCATCGTCAACCTGGGCAAGACCGACGCGATCCTTCCGGAAAAGGAACAGGTGCCGCGCGAGCGCTATCGCCAGGGCGATCGCATCCGCGGCTACATCGTCAGCGTCGAGATGACCAGCCGCGGGCCGCAGATCGTTCTGTCGCGCACGCACCCCGGCATGCTGATCAAGCTCTTCGAGCAGGAAGTCCCGGAAATCTACGAGGGTATCGTCGAAGTGAAGGGCGCCGCGCGCGAGCCCGGAGGGCGGGCCAAGATCGCGGTCGTCTCCAACGATCCGGACGTCGATCCGGTCGGCGCCTGCGTCGGCATGAAAGGAACGCGGGTCCAGGCGGTGGTGCAGGAACTGCGCGGCGAGAAAGTCGACATCGTCCACTGGACGCCGGACCAGGCGGAGTACGTGTGCCGCGCGCTCGCGCCCGCGAAGGTGTCGAAGATCATCATCGACGACGACGAGCACGGCATGGAAGTCATCGTCCCCGACGATCAGCTATCGCTGGCGATCGGCAAGCGCGGACAGAACGTCCGCCTGGCCTCGCGCTTGAGCGGCTGGAAGCTCGACGTACGGAGCGAGTCCGAGATGGAAGACGAGACGCGCCGGGCGCGGGTCTCGCTCGGAGCGATTCCGGGCGTCAACGACATGGTGGCCGAGCTGCTCTACCAGGCCGGCTTCAAGTCCGCCGAAGAATTGGCCGAAGCGGACCTGGAAACGATTCTCGACGTCGACGGCATCGGCCAGGAAAAAGCCGAAGCCATCTACAAATCGAGCCGGGAATATGTAGCGGAAAAGCAGAAAAGAGAGGCGGAGGAAGCGGAAGCCAAGGCGAAGGCGGATGCCGAGGCCGCGGAGGCGCCTGCCGAACCGGGGGCGGAAAGCGGAGAGCAGGCGCCGTCAGCGGGTCAGACGCCGTCAGCAGGTCAGACGCCGTCAGCAGAGAATGACAAGTAAATGTCCGCAGCGGACTTGCCTCGGCTGCGGCAAAGCGGATGACCAAACGGCGCTGCTGCGCATTGTGATTCAGAACGGAGAGCTTGAAGTGAGCCGGCTGGCAAAGGGGAGAGGCGGCTACGTGCACAAAACGGAAACCTGTTGGGATTTATTTTTGCGCAGGAAGAGCGTGGTCCGAGCCTTTCGCGCGGAAGTCGGAAGACCGGTCAAAGAGCGGTTGATTTCTAGTCTGCGCGCGCGCCGCCGGGAATAAGAATGGCGAAAACAAGAGTTCATTTGCTGGCGAAAGAGTTGGGCCTCGAAGTCAAGGACTTCATCGCCCATCTGGAGAAGCTGGGGATAAAAGGAAAGAAGTCCCAGAACACTCTCGAAGACGAAGAGGTGACTCGAATCAAAGCCGCTCTGGCCGCGCCGGCAAAGCCGCAGGTCGTCGTCGGGGAAGAAAAGGTCGTCGCCGATCGAGTGGTGACGACCGCGGACGAGAGCGTCGGCGAGATCCAGGCGCACGAGAAAGTCGTCGAGCGCCGGGTGCGCACCAATGTGATTCGCCGGCGCACGAGCCGCACCGAAGTCGTCACTCCTGCCCCGCCTCCCAAATCAGAGGGCGCCGCCGAGCGTCCAGTCGAAGAAGCCGCTCCTCCCGCGCCGGCGGAGCCGGTAGCGTCTCCTCCGGACCTGGACTGGATTCCGGAACCCGAGGCGCCCGCGGAAGAGGCGGCGACGCTGGGTGCCAAAGCCGTCGAAGAAGCTCCCGGCGCCGCGCCAGGAGAGCCTGAAAAGACCGAGGTGACCGAAGAGAAGCTCGGGCCGGCGGTCGAGGAGCCGCAGCGCGGCGCGCGCGTGCTGGGCAAGATCGATTTAAAGCGCGTCGCCCGACCGGCGCCCGCGCCGACTTCGCCGCCGCGACGACCCCAGCCGGGTCAGGCTCCCGGCGCAACTCCGCCGGGCGCTCAAGTGTCGCGAGCGATTCCTCCCGCGGATGGGGACGGAGCGGCGGTAACGGAGGAAAAAGCCAAGCCCGGCAAGCACAAGAAACGCGTCGTCAAGAAACAAGATATTTTGGAACTGCGCGAGCGCGAGCTGCGCTCGGGCCGGTTTCCGAAAAAGAAACGGGCGCTGCCGGGAAAAGAGCAGAAGAAAACCGAGATTACCGTTCCCAAGGCGAGCAAGCGCGTGATCCGGATCTCCGAGGTTATCAGCGTTGCCGATCTCTCCCGGGAAATGGGCGTCAAGGCTGGCGAGGTGATCAAAAAGCTCATGCAGATGGGCATGATGACAACGATCAACCAGATGCTGGATGCCGACACCGCGGCCCTCATCGCCGGAGAGTTCGATCATCAGGTCGAGAACGTGGCGTTCAACGCCGAATCGGCGTTGGAAGTGGAGCATCAGATCGAAGAACCCGAAGGCGCGCTGCTGCCCAGGCCTCCGGTGGTGACGATCATGGGCCACGTCGATCACGGAAAGACTTCGCTGCTCGACGCGATCCGCAGCACCAACGTGACCGAGCGCGAGGCCGGCGGCATCACGCAGCACATCGGCGCCTACCACGTCCAGGTGGACGGCCGGGGCGTGACTTTCCTCGATACGCCGGGCCACGAAGCCTTCACCGCCATGCGCGCGCGCGGCGCGAAGGTGACCGACATCGTCATCCTGGTCGTCGCCGCCGACGACGGCGTCATGCCGCAAACCGTCGAAGCGATCAACCATGCCCGCGCGGCGCAGGTGCCGATCATCGTCGCGATCAACAAGGTGGACAAGCCGGACGCCAATCTCGAACGGGTGAAACGCGGGTTGATGGAGCACGGCCTGGTGGCGGAAGAGTGGGGCGGCGACGCGATCTTCGCGCCGGTTTCGGCCAAGACCAAGGAAGGCATTCCGCATCTTTTGGAGATGATTCTCTTGCAGGCGGACGTCCTCGAGCTGCGCGCCAATCCCAACAAGCTCGCGCGCGGCGCCATCGTCGAAGCCAAGCTCGACCGTGGCCGGGGACCGGTAGCCACCGTTCTGGTCCAGGAAGGAACGCTCCACGTCGGCGACGCTTTCGTCTGCGGCGTAACTCAAGGAAGAGTCCGGGCGATGATCGACGATCGCGGGCGCAAGATCGAAGAGGCGCCGCCGGCGGTGCCTGTGGAAATCCTGGGCCTCCAGGGCGTTCCGCAAGCCGGCGATTCTTTCGTGACGTTGACCGACGAAGCCAAGGCGCGACAGATCGCCGAGTACCGCCAGAGCAAGCAGAGAGAGTCCGATCTCGTCAAGACGAGCAAGGTCTCTCTTGAAGAGCTCTACGATCAGATCAAAACCGGAGACGTGAAAGAGCTGCGGGTCGTCCTTAAAGCCGACGTGCACGGCTCGGTGGAGGCTTTGACCGAAGCGCTGACCCGCATGTCGACCAGCGAGGTGAAGCTCAACGTCATCCACGGTTCGGTCGGCGGCATCACCGAGAGCGACGTGCTGCTGGCGTCCGCCTCGAACGCGATCGTCATCGGCTTCAACGTCCGGCCGGAGGTCAAGGCGGCGAACCTGGCGGCGCAGGACGGCGTCGACATCCGTCTCTACACGATCATCTATGAGGTCATCAACGACATCCGGGCGGCGATGGAAGGCCTGCTCGAGCCTACCTACAAAGAGCAGGTCCAAGGGCGCGTCGAGATCAGAGAGGTCTTCAACATCAGCGGCGTCGGCGCCGTCGCGGGCTGCTACGTGACCGACGGCAAGATCCAGCGCGGAAGCCTGGTGCGGCTGCTCCGCGATCAGCGGGTGGTGCACGACGGCAAGCTGGCGAGCTTGAAGCGCTTCAAGGACGACGTGCGCGAAGTGACAGCGGGTTACGAATGCGGTCTCGGACTCGAAGGCTATCAGGACATCAAGAAGGGCGATACGATCGAGGCTTACGAGCGGGTGGCCGTGATCCGCCGCATTACTCCGCCGCCCGGCGGGCGCGAAGCGTCGCGGGCCTCTGCGGGAGAGAGCCGATAGGAAGACAGCACACCTCCTCCGACGATTCTCCCGTCGTCGTCGGCGTTCTCAAACTCAGCCTGCTCCTCGCCGAGAACCACTCCCTCAAAGGAAAACGAGGCGTGCTGAAAAGCATTCAGGCGCGGGTCTCCAACCAGTTCAACGTCTCGGTCGCCGAGTGCGGAGATCAGGACCTGTGGCAAAGCGCGGTCTTAGGCTTCAGCGTCGTCGGCAGCAGCCGTCCCATCGTCGAAGCCACGCTGCAAAAAATCGTCGAATTCGTCGACGGTCTGGGGCTCGCTCAACTCGGGGAAGCCGAAACGGAGTTCTTCTACTTCTAAAACGCTTCAGCTGTCAGCAATCAGCTCTCAGCCGTCAGCTTTGGAGCTGAAAGCTGAACGCTGATAGTTTCTCAGCTTTCATATGGAATATAAACGCTCGGATCGGGTCGGGGATCTATTGCTGGAGCTGGTCTCTGAGCTGCTCATGCGCGAAGTGAACGATCCGCGCATCGGATCGGTGACGCTCACCGGCACCGAAGTCACGCACGATTTAAGACAGGCGAAAATCTATTTCAATCTTCTGACGGGAAGCGAAGGAAAAAACGAAGCGCTGGCGGGCTTGAAGAGCGCCGCCGGCTTTATTCGCCGCCGCGTCGCTAAGGATCTCAAGCTCCGCTTGGTTCCCACCATCGAATTCGTTTACGACGATACCGAAGAGCGCGCCCGGCGAATCGACGAGCTGCTGAAGAAAGGCTAACCAAACATATTTGAAAGTTTCGGTTGAATTTTGGATTATGGAATCGGACAAACGATAACTCGCGCAAAGGCGCAAAGCACGCCAAGTTCGGAGAAATAGAAGAATATTTTTCTTTGCGCTCTTGGCGTCTTGGCGCGATAAAGTTTGTTGAAGCGGTTCTGTTGAACATTCTATCGGCGATCAGCTCATTTTAAATCATGCTCAGCGGACTCCTGTTAGTCGATAAGCCGGAGGGACCCACGTCCGCCCACGTCGTGTCGCGGGTGAAGCGGATTCTCGGCGCGAAAAAAGTCGGCCATCTCGGCACGCTCGATCCGTTCGCCTCCGGCCTGCTGCCTCTGGGGATCGACGACGGCACCAAGGTGGCGGAGATTTTTCTCGCCGCGCAGAAGAGCTACCAGGGCGTGATCGCCCTCGGCGTCGAGACCGATACGCAGGATTCGACCGGCAAGACGATCGAGGAGCGCGAGGTCCCGCCGCTGGACGACGCGGCGATGGAAAAGCTTCGGGAAGCATTCACCGGCGCTCAGATGCAGACGCCGCCGATGTATTCGGCGCTCAAGAAAGACGGTGTGCGGCTCTACAGCCTGGCCCGCAAGGGACAGACGGTGGAGCGCGCGCCGCGCGAGATCAAAGTCGAAGCGCTCAGGCTCTGGAGAACGGAGCCCGCTGAGATCAGCTTTGAAGTGACGTGCTCCAAGGGCACCTACATCCGCACGCTGGCCGCCGACATGGGGAAATTTCTCGGCTGCGGCGCCCATCTCAAATCTCTCCGCCGCCTCGCTTGCGGCCATCTCTCGGTCGAGAACGCGATTCCGCTCGACGCGATCGAAGCCGCGCAAGAAGAAAATCGGATCCCGCTGCTTTCGCTGAACGAGGCGCTCAGCCAGTTCCGCGCCGTTCAACTCGACAGCCCCGGCGTCTCCTCTCTCAGAATGGGCCGGCAGGAGGTTCTCGCAGGCCTGGGCGCGCCGAAACAGGAAGAAAAAATCGTCCGTCTCCTCGACGCGGAAAAGAATCTCGTCGCGCTCGCTAGCTGGAGCGACGAGCCGGGTAAACGATGGCGGATTTACCGGATGTTCGCCGCGTGATCGTTCTCATGCCATTCAAAATCTGGGTCGCCGTCAAGCCGCAAGCAAAAAAGTCCGAGGTGAGAAAGATTTCCGAGGATGAGTACGCAGTCTCCGTCACGGCGCCGGCGCGCGAAGGCAGGGCGAACGAAGCGGTGATCGAGGCCTTGGCGGAATATTTTTCCGTTGCGAAATCTTCCGTAAAGATCGTCCGCGGAAAGACAAATCGAAGAAAGCTCATCGCGCTGCCGTAAGTCTTGAAATCTTCCGCTCAGGCGGACTATACCTTCCGTAGAGAAGTCGAAGATTTCAGCTCGACCCAAGGAGACCCTCATGTCTGATAGCCATATGCACGATTTCGAGGCGCACGTCCGGGCGGCGGAGGAAGACCTGGAATACTACCGGGCCAAGCGGATCGAGCCGCGGATCTTCACCTTGCTTCGAAGAGGGTTCATAGAGTTCACCGACCTTTTCAACTCGGCAATCGTTGCGACTTCAACGAAGGGCACGGCGGACGGCGGCAACGGCGAGGAACAAGATTTGGAGAAGCGCGTGCGCGCGTTGGAAGACGGTCTCGACGATTACGTGAGGGAGATCGGGTTGCTCACGTCCTCGATCGGCGGCGCCATCGACGTGGTGACGGAAGACAGCCGGGTCGAGCGCGGCGACTACAACGAATTTTTCCGCCTGACGCATCGAGAATACAAAGGCACGCTCGATGAGCGTGTGCGGAAATTGACTGCGGATGTGGTCAGGAACAGGAACGTGCTCGAAGTCCTCGCCCGCGCTTTGATTCAGAGAGGGATTTTGAGCGAAGAGAGACTGAATAAAAATCGCGAGGCGCTGAAGGGCGCAGGACCGTGGCACGGCGGGAAGATCGTCGCCCGCTGCTGGATGGACCCGGATTTCAAGACCAAGCTGATTTCACAGGGCAGGCCGGCGCTGCGCGAGCTGGGCATTCCTCCGGGACGGGTCGGAAAGCTCAGTGTGTTGGAGAACACCGAATCGGTTCACAACGTGATCGTCTGCACGCTCTGCTCCTGTTATCCCTACGATTTACTCGGCGACACGCCGTGGTGGTACAAGCAGGACATCTACAAGAAGCGGATCGTCGCCGATCCACGAAATATTCTCGAAGAAATGTTCGAGCTGAAATTGCCGTCAAAGATGGAAGTCCGAGTCTACGACAGCACCTCCGACGTTCGCTACATGGTGATTCCCAGGCGGCCGAAGGGGACCGAAGGTATGAATGAAGAGCAGTTGGCGAAGCTGGTGACGATCGACAGCCTGATCGGCGCCGGCGAGGCGATCGAGCCGTCGCAAGTGGGAAAGCTCGAAGAAACGGAATGGGGACATCCCAAACCAAGACCCAGAGACTACTAGCCCCGGATTATTCACCGCCGAGGCGCGGAGGACGCGTCCTTCGACTAAGCTCAGGATGCGCGGCTATGAAGAATTCCGCTCGTGGTGATTCCTCGACGAGCTCGGAACTGAAGGCCGTCGAGGAAGCCTGCCGTGAGGCTTCTCGAACGGTCGAACCATACGAACTCTGTGTCTCCGTGGTGAGTGCGCTTCCGACGGTCTGTGGTGATTTGTCCTCTACCATGAATAAAGCGGGCTAGTCGCCTGATTTGCGAATGTAATGGTCAACGCCAGAAAACAATTTCCTCGCCCTCCCCTGGAGGGAGAGGATAAAGGTGAGGGTGGTACGTTCGAAGATGGCCCTCACCCTCGCCCTCTCCCGCGGGCGGGAGAGGGAAAATAGGTAAGGAATTTTAGTCGAGGCTAACTACGATGGAGACTACACAGGGAAGTTTCAAGGTCGGCGACAAGGTGGCCGTAAAAACAGAAAATCCCAGCGGCAATCCGCGAACGCCGAAGTACATCCGCGGCAAGAAAGGCGTGATCACCGACGCTCACGGCGTGATCAACAATCTCCGCGACCACCGTGGCTTGTATCCGCCGCTTTACACTGTCGTCTTCGATGTCAAGGAAGTTTTCGGCGGAACGAGCGCGGACAAGCTCCGGGTGGATTTGCACGAGGACTGGCTCGAAAGGGCTTGATTCGCGGCCGCTCTAAGTTCCGACCGGGTCCTTGCCATCCAAAAATATTCCCAGCTTTTCGGCGGCGAAGCGGATGCCGACGTAAAACGCGCCGAACTGGCCGTAGACTGCGCTGGCCTCGTCGAAGCGCATCTCGTAGACGAGTTTTTTAAAAACCAGCGGATCGTCGGCGAAGAGATCCACGCCCCACTCCCAATCGTCGAAGCCGATCGAGCCGGAGATGATCTGCGTCACCTGCCCGGCGTATTTCCTGCCGATGACGCCGTGCTCGGCCATCATCTTCTGCCGCTCCGCAATCGGCGCCGAGTACCAGTTCTTCGTTTCGCCGCGGAGCTTGTTCATCGGATAAAAACAAACGTAGCGCCGCGCCGGAATCGGCGGCCAGAGCCGCGGCGCGGCGATTTTTCTTTGATTCGCGATCTCCGTGTCGACCGCCTGGGTCCATTCGGGCGAGCCCGGCTTAAGGCCTTTTTCCTTTAGTCCGTCGTAGAGGCGCACGGTCGCCTCATAAAGACCCAACTCGACGACGGAGAGATAGGATGTCGTCGGTTCAAGAAACTCCGCCAGCTTGAGATTTGCGAAGCTCAGCTCGGCCCCGTTCAATGCCTCCAGCATCCGGCGAAAATGAATGATCAAAAGATCGCCTTTGTGCCCGAGCATCGAAAAGAGACCGCTCTGCTCCTCTTTCCCTTGCTCGAACTTCCCCAGCACGCCGGCCGCTTCTTCGACGGCATCGTCCCTATCGGCCTTATCGAGTTGTTTCCACGCCGGCCAGCGCACGCGAAACATCTGATGGAGGATGTACGATCCTTCCAGAGTCAGCGGGACCGGCGGATAACTGCTGCTTTTTTCGTCTTTCATGTTGCCGTGAAATACCAACCTGCTTTATTCATGGTACGAGGACAAAATCACCACACTGTCGGAAGCGTACTCACCACGGAGAACGCAGAGTCCGCATGGTTCGACCGTTCGAGAAGCCTCACGGCAGGCTTCCTCGACGGCCTTCAGTTCCGAGCTCGTCGAGGAATCACCACGAGCGGAACTCTTTGTCGCCGCGCATCCTGAGCTTAGTCGAAGGACGCGTCCTCCGCGCCTCGGCGGTGAACAATCCGAGTTAGGTCGGTCCGGGCGCCGGTTTGCCGCCGAGCCGGCTCCGCAGCATTTGAAAGCCGCGCTTGCCCAGGCGAAACAGTTTCGGAATCAGCCAGACGGCCAGAGCGAGAAATGCCGCCACCAACACCATCATCACGATCGGATGATTGAAGGTCAGCCATAGCCCGCCGAGAACCGCCAGGTCTTCCCCCACGCTCGCGAACCAGTTGCTGAACGGCTCCGGGCTCACGTTGATGGCGAGACGTGTGGTTGCTTTGGTTCCGTGCGCGGCCAAGGCGATCGTGCCGCCCGCAAGAATCGCGGCAAATTCCAGAGCGGGGTTCATCGGGCCCAGAGAGCGCGCGGCGAGGATCGCACCGGCGGGTACACGGATGAACGTGTGCAGCGTGTCCCACGCGCTGTCGACGTACGGCACTTTGTCGGCGAAAAACTCGATGACGTACATCACGCAGGCGACGGCGATGACCACAGGGTCCATGAGAACGTGGAGTCCCGGCGGCAATTGAATCATTTCGGCCCGGCCCGCTATGCCGAGGACCGCGACGGTGGCGTAGAGATTGATGCCCGAGGTCCAGGCGGTTCCCATTGCGAGACTCAACGTTTCGATAACGCCCATATGAGTTACCTCGTTCGTAACGCCGTCAGATCTTCCACTTCGCCTCCACCTTGTCTTTGAATTCCTTCTCGAAGGCGTTCACCGCCGGGAACTCGTCCATCCAGCGGTAAGGGCGGCAGGCGTCGATGAGGACGCGGTCCGACACGTAGCCTCTGGGCGAGCGCTCCTCCGGCGGCATCGCCGGCTCGCAGACCGAGGCCCAGACGCTTTTCACCACGTCGATGCCGTCGCGCACGTAGCAGCGCGTCGCGATCGCCCAGATCACGTCGTGCGGATTGGTGATGTCGATGTCGTCGTCCACGACGACGACGAACTTTCCGCCGTAGGCGCCGGCGCGCGCTCCGGCGGCGACGAGCAGCGCCTGCTTCGAATGGCCGGCATAGCGCTGCTTGATCGCAATCACGGTGAACGGTCCCGGCTGCCCGCCGTAAACGAAGCCCCAGACGCCTTTCACTTCCGGAATGCCGGCCTTCTCCAACTGCTCCCACAAGGTCGCCGCGCCGAGAGAGATCGGCAGATAACTCGCCGGCGGCTTGAGCGGCGGCGCTCCCAGAATAATCGGATCGTTGCGGTAATAGACGCGTTTCACGATCATCACGGGCGTTTCGCCGACGTTCGCTTCGGTGAAGTAGCCCGGCCATTCGCCGAACGGGCCTTCGCGCGGCATCTCCTCGTCCTTCATCGGCGGCATCTCGCCTTCGAGAACGACTTCGGCGTTGGCCGGAATCGGCAAGCCGGTGACGGCGCCTCTTACGACCGGCACCGGCGCGCCTTGCAGAAATCCGGCGAACTCATACTCGTTCACGTCGGGCGGCAGTGGCATCTGCGCGGCGAGGAAAACGCTCGGCCCCTGGCCCAGCGTGATCGCGACCGGCAGCGGCTTGCCGGCGGCGCGGCTGCGCTCGAAGGCGAGGCGGCCGTGTTTTCCCATGTTCATTTTGACCGAGACCGTGTTCTTGTTCTGGACCATGACCCGGTACGTGCCGACGTTGATCTTTCCGGTCTCGGGATCTTTCGTGATCACGCCGCATCCAGTGCCGAGATAAGGCCCGCCGTCGAGCTCATGCCAGCTCGGAGTGGGAAATTTGTAGAGATCGACCTCGTCCTCGTTCATCTGATTTTCACAAACCGGCCCGCCTTCCATTTGTTGCACAGGCACCGGCTTGAACGCCGCGAGTTTTTTCCGCCAGGCGTATAAAAATTCGACGCCGGCGAGGTCGACGGCGAGTCCCATCGCCGGCGCGGTACGCCGGCAAGTCCTGAAGACGTTGGAGATGATGCGAAAACCGGGCGGATAATCTTTGAAGCCGCCGAACAAGAGCGCCGGGCCTTCTTTTTCCGCCGCCCGCTCGGTCAGCGCGCCGACCTCGAGGCGGAGATCGACTCCTTCGAGAGTTTTTATCTCGCCCATCTCTTCGAGGCAGCGAAGGAATCCTCTCATGTCCGTGACGTCGCGCATGGGCTCCTCCTCGGAAAAATCATCCTATTTCCCCCTTTCCACAGTGTCAACATCGCCGCCCTTGCAGTTTCGGTGTTGTTCCTTTATGCGTGAAATCTAAAATGCGCATTCTGGTTTTCTCTTTCTTCTTGCTCCTGTGCTCGCTCGTCCCGGTCCAGGCCCAGAACTTCCAAGTTCGAGAGGCGGTTCTCGACAACGGTCTCAAAGTTCTTCTGCTGGAGGACCACAAGAGCGCCGCGGTGACGTTTCAGGTGTGGTACCGCGTGGGATCGCGAAACGAGATCGACGGCAAGAGCGGTCTCGCTCACTTTCTCGAGCACATGATGTTCAAGGGAACTCCCAAGGTCGGACCGGAGCATTACTCGCGCATCATCGCGGAAAACGGCGGCAATTCCAACGCCTTCACGACGCCGGACCACACGGTCTATTTCGCGACGATGAGCCGCGAGAAGATCGGCGTCGAGATCGAGCTCGAAGCCGATCGCATGACCAACGCGCTCCTGAACGGGACCTATTTCGAGCCCGAGAAGATGGTGGTCATGGAAGAAAGGCGGCTCCGCACCGAAGACAACCCAGCGGCGGCGCTCGGCGAGGTGATGGCCGCGGTCGCTTACACCGTCTACCCATATCGCCGCCCCGTGATAGGCTGGATGTCGGATATTCTGAATCTCTCGCGCGACGATCTGCGCCAGTTTTATAAAACCTACTACGCTCCCAACAACGCCTTCATCGTCGTCGTGGGGGATTTCGAGAGCGAGAAAATTCTGGCCAAGATCAAGCAGGAGTTCGGCAAGATCGCGCGCGGCGCCGAGCCGCCGAAGGTCACGCTCGAAGAGCCGGCGCAAAAAGGTGAAAGAAGAACCGCGTTCAAGAAAGAGGCCGAGCTGCCGGTGGTCGCCGCCTACTACCACGCGCCGAACGTGCAGAGCGCCGACGGCTTCGCCCTGGATCTCCTTTCGGTGATACTCGCCGCCGGCCGCAGCTCGCGCCTGTACCAGGAACTCGTCTATCACAAGCAGATCGCAGCCGGCGTCGAGGCCGATTACGACGGCCTTTCCATCGGACCGTCGCTCTTCTCTCTCAGCGCGCAGGTGATGCCGGAAAAAAGTCCGGCCGAAGTGGAGCGCGCGATCGACGAGTTGGTCGCCAAGGTCCGATCCGAGCCGGTCGGCGAGAGAGAGCTGCAAAAGGCGAAAAACCAGGTGGAGGCGGCGTTTGTTTTCGGCCAGGACTCGATCTTCGGCCAGGCGCTGAGAATCGGCCAATTCGAGTCCGTCGCCAAGTGGCAAATGATCAACGATTATCTGCCGGGGATACGGGTGGTGACGGCGGCGGACGTTCTTCGAGCCGCGAAAAAATATCTCGACCCCGACCGGCGCACGGTCGGGACGTTGATTCCCACGAAAGAGCAGGCCCAGTGAAAAAACTCATCGTCGTTTGCGTCGCGCTGGTCGCGGCCGTCTTTCTGCCGCCGACCTCCGAAGCGCGTCTTTCGCCGCGCAAAGCGGTTCTGCAAAACGGCCTCACGGTCGTCACTTCGGAGCAAAAAGCCCTGCCGATGGTTACGCTCAGTTTATTGATCGAGGCCGGCTCGCGCTTCGAGCCCGAGGGGCGCGAAGGTCTCGCCAACGTCGCCGCGCGGCTTTTGACTTACGGCACGAAGAACCGCACGGCGCTTGAGATCAGCGAGACGCTGGATTTTCTCGGCGCGACGCTCTCGACCGGGTGCGGCGAGGAGACCGCCAGCGTAAGCATGACCCTCTTGAAAAAGGATCTGGCCGCCGGGCTCCAGTTGCTGGCCGAGATCCTGAGCGCCTCGACTTTTCCCCAGGAGGAGATTGACCGGCAGAAACAATCCGTCATCGCTTCGATCCGGGCCAGAGAAGAAGATCCCGGCCATGTCGCGCAATTGAAATTCATCGCGGCTCTCTTTCCCAAGAGTCCTTACGGCCGTCCGGTGGAGGGAACCGCGGATTCCGTCAAGCGCGTGGACCGTCCCGGTCTGCTGGAATTTTACCAGAAATATTATCGCCCGAACCACGCGATCCTCACCGTGGTCGGCGATGTTTCGCACCAGGAGGCGATCGATAGACTCGGCAAGGCCTTCCGTCCGTGGGAAAAGGGAGCAGCCTCGGTCGGACCGGCGCCGCGGCCGGCCGCCGGCGCGCCGACCGTTATCAAAATCAACAAGGATCTCACTCAAGCCAACATCATCCTTGGACATGAGGGCGTGCCGCGGGCTCATCCCGACTATTACGCGATTCAGGTCATGAACTATATCCTCGGCGGCGGCGGCTTTTCTTCCCGCTTGATGGAGTCGATCCGCAACCAGCGCGGGTTGGCTTATTCGGTCTACAGCGCCTTCGAGCCGGAGAAGTACGCCGGCAGCTTCCAGGTCTCCATGCAGACCAAGAACGAGAGCGCAAGCGAGGCGATTCGCGTGGCGGCCGAGGAGATCCGCAAGATGCGAGAGCAAGGCGCCACCGAGGAGGAGCTCAAGGCGGCCAAGGATTATCTCATCGGGAGCTTTCCCCTCAGGCTCGACACCAACCGCAAAGTGGCGGCATTTCTTTCTCAGGTCGAATTTTTCGGCCTGGGGCTGGATTATCCGGAGCGTTATCCGGTCATAATCCGGGCGGTTACCCGGCAAGACGTGCTCCGCGTGGCCCAGCGCTATCTGCAGCCGGAAAAGCTCATCGTTGTCGTCGTCGCGGACCAGGCCAAAGCCGGGCTCAAAACTCCGCTTGACACGGGTAAGGGCCTGTAGTAGAAACCCTACTAGACCTTCTCATACAGGTATAGGAAAGGTAGCTCCAGTCGGCGATGAAAAAGGTTCTGGTCGTAGAAGACCATCCGGATATGCGCGAACTCCTGATCTGGCAGATGGAGCTGATGGGGTTTTCCGCCATTCCCGCCAAGCACGGTAAGGAGGGAGTAGAGAAAGCCGTTCAGGAGAAGCCTGAGCTGATCCTGATGGATATCATGATGCCCGGGATGGACGGCCGCGAGGCGACGCGGCTGCTGCGCTCTCATCCCGAGACTCAAGGTATCCCGATTCTGGCCGCGACCGCGCTCTTCAGGGACGCCGATCTCAAGACCTGCATCGACGCAGGCTGTAACGACTACATCGTCAAGCCGTTCACCTTCCAGGAGCTGCAGGGCAAGGTCCAGGAATTCATCTCCGGTTCCAACCCGTCCGTTCATTAGTCGCAGCGACTCCTTCCCATTTTTTCCGTTTCCCGATACCGTTGATCCCGAGGTGCATCCCGTGACGCGACGGGAAAAAGCCATCAGTATCGTCAAGCGTCTGAGAGAAGAAGGTTACGAGGCCTATCTGGCGGGCGGCTCGGTGCGCGACGCTCTGCTGGGTAAGTCGCCGCAGGATTACGACATCGCGACGAGCGCAAAGCCGGAGACGGTCCAAAAAATCTTCCCGAAAACGATCGAAGTGGGAGCGCAGTTCGGAGTGATCTTGGTCCTCCAGGGCAGCGACTCCTTCGAGGTTGCGACGTTTCGTTACGACGGACCTTATCTCGACGGCCGGCGCCCGAGTGAAGTTCGCTTCGCTGGGATGAGAGAGGACATACTTAGGCGGGATTTCACGATCAACGGGATGATGTACGATCCGCTTAAAGACCGGGTGATCGATCTGGTCGGCGGCCAAGAGGATCTCAGCCGCCGCCTCATCCGCGCCATCGGCGATCCCCGCGCGCGCTTCCGGGAAGACCGCCTGCGCATGGTCCGCGCCGTCCGCTTCGCGGCGAGCCTTGGTTTTACGATCGAAGCGAATACCTTCAGCGCCATTCAGGACGAGGCGGCGGCGATCACCCAGGTGTCGTGGGAGAGGATCGGCGAAGAAGTCACCCGCATCCTGATCGAAGGCGGCGCGCGGAGAGGCTTCGAGATGCTGGACGAGTGCGGGCTTCTGACCGCAATTCTGCCGGAAGTCGCGCAGATGAAAGGCGTGGAGCAGACTCCGGACTACCATCCGGAAGGGGACGTATTCGCGCACACGCTGCTCATCCTGGAGCAAATTTCAAATCTCAAATCTCAAATTTCAGAGACGCTGGCATACGGGGCGTTGCTCCACGACGTCGGCAAGCCGGTTTCCGCGCAGCGCGATGAGCGGCGCATCACTTTCTACGGCCACACGGAAAAAGGCGCCGAGATGGCGGTCGCGATCATGAAGCGTCTCAAGCGCAGCCGGGCCGTTTGGGAGCGGGTCGCCTATCTGGTGAAGAATCATTTGCGCCACACTCAAGCGCCCAAGATGCGCGTCAGCACGCTCAAGCGCTTCCTCGGCGAAGAAGGGATCGAAGAGCTGCTCGAGCTCACGCGGCTCGATGCTCTGGCGTCGAACGGCGACCTGCAATATTATCACTTCTGCCGGAAGAAGCTGGAGGAGTTCAAGCACGAGGAGATTCATCCCGAGCCGCTGCTCGGAGGCAAGGACCTGATCGCGTTGGGCTTCTCGCCCGGGCCGCTGTTTCACGAGATTTTGGCGCAGCTCCACGAGGCGCAGCTCGAGGGCGCGATCGGCACCAAAGAGCAGGCGCTGGAATGGGTGAAAAAGAATTACGGAGATCGAACCTGATTATGAAAAAGAACGGACTGAAAGTCGTCGGAAAATCTTTCCCCCGTGTCGACGGGAGAGACAAGGCTTCCGGGAAGGCGCTCTACACGGTCGATATCGAGCTGCCGAACATGGCGGTGGGGAAGATCCTGCGGAGTCCCTACCCTCACGCCAGGTTGGTCAAGATAGACGCAAGCAGAGCCGAGCAGCTTCCCGGCGTGATCGCCGTGATCACGCGCGACGATCTCGGCGCGCTCGATTTCTACTACGGCGCGGCGTACAAAGACCAGCCGATCGTCGCCGTGGACAAGGTGAGGTTTGTGGGCGATCCGGTGGCAGGCGTGGCGGCGGTGGACGCGGCGACGGCCGAGGAGGCGCTTGGGTTGATCGAGGTTGAGTATGACGAGCTTCCCGCGGTCAACGATCTCGAAGCGGCGCTGAGGCCCGGCGCTCCGCTGGTTCACGAGAGCGTTTCCGCCGGCGGCGAGCTGCACGGCCACCACTATCAGGCGCCGGAAAAATTCAAAGGCACCAATCTCTGCTACCAGTTCAGCTACGCGAGGGGGGACGTCGCCGAAGGATTTAAAAAATCGGCGTTCATTTTCGAGGACACCTTCACGTTTCCGCGCGTGCAGCACTACTCGATGGAGCCGCACGCGATCATCGCGAGCGTCGAGAGCGACCGGATCACGCTCTGGGCGTCGAGCCAGGACCCGTTCACCTTGCGCGAGCATCTCGCTGAAATCTTCCGCCTACCGCTCGCCCGCGTGCGCGTCATCGTGCCTTACGTCGGCGGCGGCTACGGCGGCAAGCTGTCGGTCAAGACCGAGCCGCTCGCGGCGGCGCTGTCGTGGAAGGCGCGCCGGCCGGTCAAGATCGTTCTCTCCGTCGAAGAGAGCTTCAAGACGGTCACGCGCCATCCCGCGCGCTTTCGCATCAAAACCGGCGTCAGCCGCGACGGCCTCTTGGTCGCGCGCGAATGCGAGATTCACATGGAGACCGGCGCCTACGCGGACGCCGGGCCGCGCGTCACGCAAAAGGCCGGCTACCGCGCGCTCGGCCCGTACCGCATTCCCCACGTCAAGTCCGACGCCTACACCGTCTACACCAACACCGCGTCGGCCGGCGCGTTCCGCGGCTTCGGCACCTTGCAGGTCACCTGGGCCTACGAGTCGCAGATGGATATCATCGCGGAAAAAATGGGTATCGACGCGCTCGATTTCCGCCTCAAAAACCTGCTCAAGAAGGGCGATCTCTACACGCCGGGAGATACGCCGGTGGATTGCGATCTCAAGGAAGGACTGCTGCGCGCCGCGCGCGCGATCGGCTGGAAGAAAAACAGCGAGAACATCGGCAAAGGGCTAAGCTGCTGCATGAAAGACGGAGGCGGAACCTACAAGTTCGCTGCCGCGGTCGCCAAGATGATCTCCGACGGCAGTGTCGTCTTGTTGACCGGAACGGTCGAGCTGGGACAGGGAGCGCGGACGGCGCTGAGCCAGGTCGTGGCGGAAGAGCTCGGTCTGCCTCTGCATCGCATCGTCGTCGCGCAGCTCGACACGGAGACGACGCCCTACGATCCGGGAACCAACGCCAGCAGCTCGATGGTCGTCATGGGCCTCTGTGTGCAGCGCGCCGCTCAGGATTTAAAAAAACAGCTCTTGTCGTCGGCCGCGAAAACGCTGGGAGAAAAAAGCGCCAACTTATTTCTCAAAGACGGCCACGTGCACAACCGCAAAGGCAAGAAGATTCCCTACAGCGCGGTCATCGCCAAATACTTCGGCGCGAACGCCGGCGAGATCATCGGCAAGGGCGCGTATCAGGATCAAAAGAACGCCAAGGCGGCGCTCGGAGCCCCAACCACCTTTTGGGAGACCGGCTGGGGCGGCGCGGAAGTCGAAGTCGACCGCGACACCGGAAAGATCAAGCTTTTGAAATACGTCTCCATCGCCGATGTCGGACGCGCGATCCATCCGGTCCAGTGCGAGGGCCAGGACGAAGGCGCGGTGATGTTCGCCGTCGGCCACACGCTCTCCGAGGAAATGATCTACCGGGACGGCCAGCTTCTCAATCCCAATCTCATCGACTACCGCGTGCCGAATTTTGCCGACCTGCCGGAAGATTTTGAAACCGTCCTGTTGGAAAATGAAAACGGTCCGGGGCCCTTCGGGTCGAAGGGCATGGGCGAAGGCGGGCTCCTTCCCGTCGCGCCGGCCGTCGGCAACGCGGTTTACAATGCCGTCGGCGTCAGACTCTACGACTTGCCGCTCACGCCGGAAAGAGTCTGGCGGGCGATGAAGGCTAAATAAGCCGTTGCGCTATCAGGAGATGAGGAACGAGGGAAGAGGAATCGGGATGACCGGATCCGTGAACGGAACGTGGAGCAAGCGAATGAATAAGAGGTAGAAGAAAAGCCAACCGATGGCGCTCAGAACGATCGCGATCGGCCACTTCTCGTTGCCTGCGAATTTGAAATAAAGGAGCGTCATCAGCGGGATGGCCAAGGAAAAGCCCAGCAGCCAGATCCCGATGAAAAAGCCCACCGTCCAGGCGCAGATGCTCATCGTGCGCCTGGTAACCAATTCTTTCGGAACATCCGGCCCTGAGAGAAATCCGTCCTCTTTTAGTTTCGTCCTTCCGGTCAGATCGAGAAACAACTGGACTGCGGCGAGCGCCAGAACCGGAAATCCTATGGCCCAGGGGAAAAGGCCGGCGCGGAAGCCGAAATTTCTGCTCTTCCATAGCGCGAGCGCCAAAAGCGCAAGGATCAAGAAAGCAAAAAGCGCGCTCCATCGGAGGCGATTCCGGTCTATGACGATTTTCTCCGTGGGGATTCCCGCAATCATCGCCGCTTCGTCTTGAGATTTTCTTTTGCTCCGCCGCTCTTTGATCACGGGGTAGAAAATACCGACCAGCGTGATGGCGAAAATAAACAGAACTCCGGGGCGCCATGCCCAGGCGATTCCATAATTATCGGTGGAGAGAAACAGTCTGTTTTCCGCCAGCGGACCGAGCACCAATCCCAGCAAAAGCGGCGGCCGCGGCCATTGGAGCTTCTCCAGCACCCAACCCAGCGCGCCGAAGAAGAGCACGACGATCATATCTTCAAAGGCGTTTTTTTCCGCGAAGGCGCCGAGGTAGATGAGGATCAAGATAAACGGGATGAGCAGGCTGCCTCTGACCTGGGTGATCTTCGCCAGCGGGTTGAGAAACAGGAAACAAGCCGCCACCGTGATGACGTTGGAGATGATGATCACCCAAACGAACGAGAACGTCAGATCCAATTTGCCTTTGGGTGGAGGGATCAGCATGTCCGGACCCGGCACGATGCCCTGGATGATGAACGCGCCCAGGAGAATCGCCATCGTGACGCTCGCGGGCACGCCGAAAGCGACGGTGGTGATCATGCTGCCGCCGAGAGTGGAGTTGTTCGCCGCGCCCGGTCCCAAGACGCCTTCCACGGCGCCTTTGCCGAAGCGGTGCTTGCCGGGCGAGCTCTGCACCGCGTGGGCGTAGGCCAGCCACTGCGTCGTCGCCGCGCCCATGCCGGGGATGATCGCGGTGAAGGTGCCTATGGCGCTGCAACGCAGGATGAGCCACCAATGAATGAATGTATCCTTGACTCCCTGCATCACGCCGCCGAGCTTTTCCACTTTCTCGCGGGAGATGCTGGTCCCTATGACCGCCAGCTCGATGATTTCCGGGATGGCGTAAAAACCTACCGTAACGGGAACGAGGCCGATGCCGTCCCATAGAAACAATTGGCCGAAGGTGAAGCGCTGAATTCCCGAGATCGGATCGAGTCCGATGGTCGCGAGCATGAGGCCGAGGCCGCCCGAAATGATTCCCTTGACGACGGCCTCGCCGCTGAGCGCGGCGACAAACGTGATGCCGAGCAGCGCGAGCATGAAAAATTCCGGCGAGCCGAAGGTCAGAACCAGCGGCCGGACAATGGGAACCGCAAGGGCGATCGAGAAGGCGCCGAAGATCGCGCCCACGAGCGAGCTCATCAGCACCGCCCCCAACGCCCTGCCGGCTTCGCCTTTTTTCGCCATCGCGTGGCCGTCGATGATGGTGGAAGCGGTCGTCGGCTCGCCGGGCACGCCGAAAAGAACGGAAGTGATGTCGCCCGTCGTGGCCGTGACCGCCGTCATGCCCAGGAGGAACGCGAAAGCCTCGACCGCCGACATCTTGAAAATGAACGGCAGCATGAGGGCCATCGCCGTCGGTCCGCCGAGGCCCGGCAGGATGCCGACGACGAACCCGATCACGATGCCGATGGACATCAGGAGAAATGTCGAGGGAGCGAAGACCTGGTAGAGGCCCGAGAGAAAGGCGCCCATCATCTCCAGCATGGCGGATTCCTCTTAGACGGGTCCACAGCTCGACACCTGCGGGAGATCATTTTTCGGCAGGGAGGCGAAACGCTCTCAGTTGTAGAGAACGTCCTTGAATTTGGCGACCAGGGCCGGGTCGAGCTTAAAGAGCCCGGAGATGATCTTCTCCACCTCGTCGCCGGGCACGAGATTGATGTTCAAGTCCGCTTTCTTGGCTTCCGCGACGAACTCCGCGTCTTTGAGAGTCGCCTCAAAAGCTTTGCGCAAAATCTGCACGCGGTCTTTGGGGGTTCCGGGTGGGAGGGTGTAGGTGCGGACGATTTCGCTGTCGCCGTGAATTCCGACTTCGATCATCTTGCGGCCTTCGTCGCTCTTGGCGAGGCTCATCGCCTGCGGCACTTTCGCAAGCTCGGGATGAGTCTTACGGTTGGCCTGGAGGACGACCACCGCGTCGCCCGACTCCAGCGCCTTGCGCCAGGTGACTCTAACCGATTCCCATCCCCAGCACCCGCCGCCAAGCTCGCCGCTTTCCGCAGCCAGCCGGATATCGGAAGTGCCCTTGTAACCTGAGACAAGCTGGATGGGCAGACCGGTCGCGGCCTTGATGATTCTCGTGGCGTTGTCGGGCGTGGAATTGCCCGGTCCGGTCCCTCCCATTTTCACCGGAGTCTTGGATGCGGCCCACTTCTCGACGCTGGAAATCCCGCTTGCTTTGGTGAAGGCGCACACCACGTGATCGGTTGTGGGCGCCCCGATGAATTCGAACTTTCTCGCGTCGAACTCCACGCCTTTTTGTCCCACGACCTGGCCCAGGAACAGGCCGCCGATGAAATGGCCGATCGTAAGGCCGTCCGGCTTGGCGACGTTGTAAACATGATTGGCGGCAATCAAGCTTCCCGCGCCCACCATATTCTCCACGATCACGGTGGGATTGCCGGCGATCTGCTTGCCGATATGACGCGAGAGTGCGCGAGCGTAGGTATCGAAACCGCCGCCCGCGGAGAATCCTACGACGATCCGTATCGCCTTGCCCTTATAAAATTGCTCTTGACCGTAAACCGACGCGGCCAGGGCAAAGGTAAGAACGAGATAAAGGGAACAGAGTAAGAGACGCCGAACGCCGAACGGATATCGAGCTTTCATGCCAACCTCCTAGACAAAGCCAAATGCGATGCCGTCATATAATTCATAAATGTCTATCGTGTCAAGGCCGCGAGAAGGGGAAATAGAGTGATGGAGTGCTCCATTACTCCGGGTCGGCCACCGGGAAGGTGACCGTGAACGTCGAGCCCTTGCCCAACTCGCTCTCGATCTTGATGTCGCCGTCCAATAGCTCGACGAGTCGCTTGACGATGCTCAAACCCAGGCCGGTGCCGGGATATTTTCTCCGGTCCACTCCGTCCGCCATGTAGAAAGGCTCGAAGAGATGCGGCAAATCCGACTGATCGATCCCTATTCCTGTGTCGCGCACCGACCATAAGATGTGCTTGCCCGGAAAGTTTCTGTGGTTGCTTTGCATGGAGACCCGGAGCTCGACTTCGCCCTTCTCGGTGTATTTCACGGCATTGGCGAGGAGATTCTGAAGAATCTCCCTGATCTTGGACCGGTCGCTTTTGATTGACGGCATTCCGGCGTCGATGTCGAACCTGAGATCGAGCCCCTTTTCCCGCGCCAGCGGCGCGAACGATAGCTCCAGGTCGTCGGTGATATCGTTGACCGAGAATTCCGACGCGCGCACCGGCACTTTCCTTGCGTCCAGACGCACCAGGTCGAGGATCTCGTTGATCAGGCTGAGCAAGTCCTGGGCGTAGCGGCCGATGCGCTCCAGCGCTTTGCCCTGCTCGTCGTTGAAACTTCCGTAAGAGCCGTCGAGCAGGAGCTGCTGGGTGCCGATCACGACGTTGAGAGGAGTTCTCAGCTCGTGGGCCATGGTATTGAGAAAATCGGTTTTGGTTCTAAAAGCGTCCTCCAGCTCGCCGGATTTCATCTGCAGTTCTTCGAACAACCTGGCGTTTTGAACCGCGATGGCCGTCTGGTCGGCAAAGGCGGTGATCATCTGGATCTCGTCCGGACGAAACTCCCTTTCCTGTTTGGAATAGAGGTTGACGGTGCCGATGACGCGCGAGCCGAGCCTGAGAGGAACTCCAAGGAACGAGTGATAGCCGGATTCGCTGAGGATTCGGCGGTGCTTTTCTACCATCACGGGATCGTGGCGCACGTTCTTGATGGCGATGACCCGGTTCTCGCGAACGATCTTCCCCGTGACGCTTTCGCCCAGAGGCATCACCGGAGTGAGAGCCAACAATTCTTCCTCGCCGGCAAAGCACGCCCGCACCAGAGATCTTCCTTCGACCAGGCGAAAGCTCGCGCCGTCCACGTTGAGAAATCTTCTCGCTTCGTTCGCAATGCTCGGAAGCAGGAGCTCTTTTTTGAGCAGCGAAGCGACGTCCCGGTTGACCTTGATGAGGGCTTCGAGATGAAGCGACTTCTGCCGCGCCTCTTCGAGCAGGGTGGTGTTTTCGATCGCGATGGCCGCTCCGCTCGCGAGCTGTTGCAGGAGATCCACCTCGTCCGGGGAAAAATCCCTGGGCTTATACGTTAACACCCTGAGGACGCCGATGACTTCCCCGTTTTTTTTGAAGAGGGGAACTCCGACATAACCCCGGAAACCGAGGCTGGCGGACCGGTTGCCCTGGCGCACCGGGGTCTCCCGACTCATGTCTTCGACCACCATGGGCTTGCGGCTCTCGATCACCAATCGCGACCGCCTGAGACCGGTGCCGGACGCGGACGACTGGAGCCGTGTCGGCTCTATGCCCGATATGCCCAGCGAACGCCACGAGCCGTCAACCATGAGCCTCACGTCGGAGACATCGGTCTTCAACACCGCGCAAACCTTACGGGTGAGTTTTTGCAGGAGATTGTTGACGTCCAGGGTGGTGATGTCCTGCGTCACTTCCTTCAAGAGACTTTGGATTTCCGCGTGTCTTTGGGACTCCTGATAAAGCTTGGCGTTTTCTACGGCGATGGAAAGGATCTCCGCCACCGGCGTGAGCGTATCGATGTCTTTCCGGTTGTACTGGTTCGGTTTGAGGCTGCCCAGGTTCATCGCGCCGAAAATCTGCCCCTTGGCGATGAGCGGCAAAATGATGAACGAGCGCAGGCCGAGGCCTTGGTAGCGTCCGCGGGTTACCTCGAAGCGCCGCTCTTGGGAGAGATCGGCGCAGAGGAGCGGTTCCTTGTGATCGATCGCCCAGCCGGTCGCGGTTCCTGCTTTCGTTGAAAAGCCCTCCGGCACGGCCGGCGCCGGCAACGCCGACTCCTCCGAATAGACCTTGAGGTAGTTTTGATCCTTCTGCAGCAGATTCACCGCCAGGCGATCATAGGGAACCAGCTTGCGAATTTCCCAGCTCAGTTGACGGCAGATCTCTTCCAGGCTGAGTGAGCTGCTGACCAGAGTGTTGAGACGATGGGTGACCACCATTTGATCGACGGTCCTGTCCAGCTCGCGATAAAGGTCCAGGTATTCGAGAAGCAAAGCCAGGTAGAAGAACGAACAACCGATCACCGGAAACAGGTAGGACGAAAACCAGGCAAAATCATACGGCTGCCGCGATAGGATAAGACCCAGGAAAACCCCGAGGCAGAGCAGGAGGAAAGAGCAAACGTAGCCGATGAGGGGAGCTTCAGTCTGTTGGAAGCGGCGCCAGTGTATCCAGGCCGCGCCCGCATAGAGGCAAAAAAAGCCATAGAGCAGCAAGGCGGAAAAAAAAGCGGCTCGCGCCGACAAAAAAAGCGGCGTCAGGAGGTCTTCCAGGAGAAAAATCGTGCCGGCAAGTAAGATGCAGCCGAGAGACACCCAGGCCAGGCGTCCGAACAACGCGCGCCAGGAAGAAATTTGGAGAGTCGGGGTTTTCGCGATCAGATAGAAGGCGGGAAGGAGCAGAGCCAGAAACGAGAGATAGAAAAAATAGGCGGCGTCGGTATCCGGAGCGTTCGACACGCTCTCCAGGCATACGAGCTGAGCCAGACTGAAGAGCGACGAAATCCAAAACGCCAGGCCGACCCAGAAGGCATACGGCTCTTTTCTAAACAGAAAGCGGCCGAAGCTCAGCAAGGCGATGCTCAAGGCGGCGCCGAAATAAAAAGCGAGCGCGGCGGGAACAAACCATGCGACGGGGACAAGCTGGTGCTGAGACAAAAAGATTGCCGGGAAAAGTTGGATCGCGACCAGCGAGGCAGAGATGCCGATGAGAAGGGCGGCGCGCTTAGTCGCCGGAGTAGGCGCCGCGCTGGGTTCGCTTGCAAGCTCCATAGATTTCCCCGGCCGTGAGCGAGAGGGACGATGGGGTCGGGCACTTGAGCCGGGGTGTTTGTCTTTGCCGCGCCAGCTTACTAAAATGAGTACTAGACATGCAAGCTCACAAGCCAGTGCCCTATGCCGGAAATCTATTGCAACTACATTGACGGCAAATGGGTCGGGGCGAAGTCCGGCGGGACTTTGGAAGACCGCAACCCCGCCGACCGGCGCGAATTGATCGGCCTCTTTCCGGAGTCGGAGCCGGAAGATATCGCCGAGGCGGTTATCGCTGCCCGAAAAGCCCTGCCGCGATGGCGCCTGGTTCCCGCGCCCAAGCGCGGCGAGATTCTCTACCGGGTGGGAGAGATCCTCAGGCGGCGAAAAGAGGAGATCGCCCGCGCGATGACGCGGGAGATGGGAAAAATTTTGCCGGAGGCCCGCGGCGACGTTCAAGAAGGGATCGATACGGCTTATTACGTCGCGGGCGAGGGGAGAAGACTCTTTGGCGAGACCACGCCCGCGGAGCTGCCGAACAAATTCGCGATGTCGATCCGCGTACCGGTCGGCGTCTGCGGCCTGATCACGCCGTGGAATTTTCCCCTGGCGATTCCGACCTGGAAGCTCTTTCCGGCGCTCCTCTGCGGCAACACGGTCGTGCTCAAGCCGGCGGAAGATACCCCGCTCAGCGCGGTAAAGCTGTTCGAGATCCTCGAAGAGGCCGGGGTTCCGCCGGGCGTTGCCAACCTCGTCCACGGCTCGGGCGAGGGGGCCGGCGCTGCGCTCGTGCGCCATCCGGAGGTCCGGCTCGTCTCTTTTACGGGATCTACGGCCACCGGGAGGGAGATCGCGGCGTCCTGCGGTCAAAATCTCAAGCGAGTCTCGCTGGAAATGGGCGGCAAGAACGCGCAAGTCGTCATGGAGGACGCCGATTTGGATCTGGCGCTGGAAGGCGCTCTATGGGGCGCCTTCGGCACGACGGGACAGCGCTGCACCGCCACGAGCCGTCTGCTGCTTCATCGCGATATTAAAAAGCGGTTCACCGACATGCTGGTCGCGCGCGCGGAAAAAATTAAAATCGGCGACGGCCTCGACGAGAGCGTGGAGATGGGACCGCTGATCAACGAGGCCGCGCGCGAGAAGGTCCATCGTTACGTCCAGGTCGGAAAAGACGAAGGCGCGCGGCTTCTTACGGGCGGGACGATCTACGAGGAAGGAAAATGGATCGACGGATATTTTTACCGTCCGACGATCTTCGATCAGGTCGCGCCTTCGATGCGCATCGCGCAGGAGGAGATTTTCGGCCCGGTGCTGTCGATCATCGAAATCAAAAGCTTCGAAGAGGCGACGGAAATTCTCAACGGCACGCCTTACGGCCTTTCCAGTTCCGTCTATACGAGAGACGTCGCGTGCGCGTTTCGCGCCGTGCGGGACTTCGAGGCCGGCATCACTTACATCAACGGTCCCACGATCGGCGCCGAGGTGCACCTTCCCTTCGGCGGCGTCAAAGACACGGGCAACGGCCATCGCGAGGCCGGCACGACCGTGTACGACATCTTCACCGAATGGAAGTCCGTCTACGTGGATTACTCCGGAAAATTGCAAAAGGCGCAGATCGACAACGCCGAATAAACAATGTTGAATTTTAAATTTTGACCCATTCGACTTCGCTCACATTCATCATTCAAAATTTCGATGAAAGTTCCCCACATCAAGGTAAAGCCTCCCGGTCCGAAAGCTAAAGCGATCATCGAGCAAGATGAGCGTTACGCGGCGCCGGCTTATGGCCGCGTCTATCCTTTGGTCGTGAAGCAGGGGAAAGGGATGGCGATCGAAGACGTGGATGGAAACTTTTTTCTGGATTTCAACGCGGGCATTGCGGTCGCCTCCACCGGCCACTCCCACCCCAAGGTCGTACGGGCGATCCAGGAGCAAGCGGGCAAGTTTCTCCATTTCTGCGGCAGCGATTTTTATTACGAGCCGATGGCGTCGCTGACCGAGACGCTGAGCCGCCTCGCGCCGGGATCTTCAACTAAAAAAGTATTTTTGACGAACTCCGGGACGGAAGCGATTGAGGCGGCCATCAAGCTCGCTCGCTACGCGACGAAGAGGACTCATCTCGTCGCCTTTTTGGGCTCGTTTCACGGGAGAACTCTTGGAGCACTTTCTTTGACCGCCAGCCGCTCTTCTCACCGCGCCCGCTTCGGCCCGCTGCTGCCGGACGTTCATCACATTCCCTATGGGATCGAGGGACTGGACGCCCTGGAAAACAGAGTCTTCCGGCTGGAGGCGGCGCCCGATGAAGTCGCGGCCGTCTTCGTCGAGCCGATTCAAGGCGAAGGCGGCTACGTTGTTCCGCCCGGCGACTTTCTCGGCAAGCTGGCGGAGATTTGCCGGCGCCACGGAATTCTCTTGGTCGCGGATGAAATCCAGACCGGCTTCGGCCGCACGGGAAAGATGTTCGCATGCGAGCACTGGGGCGTCGAGCCGGATATCCTCTGCGTCGCGAAGGGAATCGCGAGCGGGCTGCCGCTCGGCGCGATGATCGCGCGCAGCGAGATCAGCACCTGGAAGCACGGCAATCACGGCTCGACCTTCGGCGGCAATCCTGTGGCGTGCGCGGCCGCGCTCGCGACAATCGATCTTATCGAGAAAGGTCTTATGGCGAACGCCGCGGAGGTTGGAAGGTATCTAAAAGAAAAGCTGACGCAGCTAAAGAACAAACATTCAGCAATCAAGGACGTGAGAGGACTCGGTCTCATGGCGGGTGTAGAGCTTACGGATGCGGAGTTGCGCAATCGCGTCGTGCGCCGCGCTTTCGAGAACGGCTTGCTGCTGCTCGGCTGCGGCGATAGCACGATCCGCTTCTCACCGCCGTTGATTGTGACGAAGAACGAAGTCGATATCGCCGTCGAGATCTTTTCCTCTTTGCTGAAGTCGTAGGGGCGGTTCGCGAACCGTCCCCACATTTGTTTATATTCCCCATGCCCCGCTGAGGTGAATATTTGCACCGTTGACGTAGCGCGCTTCTTCCGACAGGAGGAAGCGCACGGCGGAAGCGGCGTCGTTCACTGAGCCCACATAGCCGGCGGGAATCCGCTTCGCCATCGCGGCGAACTCTTCCGGCGGCGCGCTGCCGGTGTCGATAAAGCCCGGAGAGATGGCGTTGGCGGTGATTCCATGTGGCGCGCCGACGCGGGCGAGCGAGCGCACGAGCACGAGCAGCCCGACCTTGGCGATGTAGTGAGCGGTTAACTGTGGCTGGCCGATCAGTTGATCCGCGTTGGCCATGCTGAAGCAAATGACTCGGCCCCACTTGCGGTCGATCATGCCGGGCATGGCGGCTTTGGCAAGGTAAAAAACCGGATGCAGGTTATTGTCGAACATCGAGTGCCATCCTTCGACGGTTTCCTTCAAAAAGTCCACTCGATGATAAGGGCCGGCGCAGTTGATCAATGCGTCGATGCGGCCCCATTCTTTCTCGACCCGCTCCACCATCCCTGTCGCGTCTTGAGGATTCGACACGTCGCATTGGATCGATAGCGCCTTCGTTCCGTCCTTATGCGCCGCGGCGACCACTTCGGCCGCTTCTTCGGCGCTCTTGCGGTAGCAAATGGCTATTTGCCAACCCTCTGCGGCTAAGTCGAGGGCGACGGCGCGCCCGATTCCCTTCGCCCCGCCCGTGATCAGCGCTACTCGTTCAGCCATGATTTTTTCCAAAGCGATTCCTCGCGGCGCAAGTTTTCGGGCCGCTCGTCGACAGGCTCAGAGTGGTGAGCTTTGTCGAACCACGGCCGATGGGGTAGTACCAAAGTCGAACCTGTCTCATCGGGCGTCCGCGGCCCTCTCCTCGCGCCCCTCGGCCTCGCCCAGTGATCCTGTATCGCTGTGAGCGCTGCCAATATACCAGACGCATTTCCGAACTTCATCCCTCATCCCTCAGCCTTCATCCTTTTTAATTGCGGCTGGAGTTAGCCGGGCCGTTCGTGATAAATACAAAGAATGAGCACCGACCCGCTTGTATTCGATAATCAGCCTGCACTTCGTCGGCCAGTATTGATCTTGGCTTTTGCCGGCTGGAGCGACGCCGGCGCGTCGGCGACCACTGCGGTGCGCTATCTGAGCGAGCAGTTGCTCGCGACAAAGTTCGCCGGCATCGATCCGGAAGAGTTCTACGACTTTTCCATTCAGCGTCCCCAGGTCCGGTTGGTCGAGGGACTGCAACGTGAGATCCACTGGCCCTCCTACGATTTCCATTACGGCGGCGGCATCGGCATCGAGCGCGATTTCGTGTTCGGGATCGGCGCCGAGCCGCATCTTCGCTGGCGCGCCTTCTGCGACACCGTTCTCCGGCTCGTGCGCGAATGCAAGATCGAGATGGTCGTCTCCCTCGGCGCCTACCTCGACGAGGTTCTCTACACGCGGCCGGTGCCGCTCACGGGATTTTCCTCGGACCTTAAATTGATGACCGAGTTAGACCTGCTGCCGTCGCGTTACCAAGGGCCGACCGGCATCGTGGGAATTTTAGGCGATGCCTGCCGGAAAAACGGGATTCCCAATATGAGCCTGTGGGCCACGCTGCCGCATTATCTCTCCGCGTCGCCGAACCCGCGCGGCGCGCTCGCGCTCGTGCTCCGGCTGGCGCAGTGGCTCGGGCTGCGCGTCGATACGGGTCCCCTGGAGCGGGCGGCGGCCGAGTTTCAGAACAAGGTCAACGAAGTCGTCAACAACGATCCCAACCTCTCAGCATTCATCCGGGAGCTTAAAAAGCGCGAGTTCGAGCAGTGAAGCTCTCGGTCCTGATGCCCGTTTTCAACGAGGCGAAGACTCTCGAAGAGGCGATCCGGCGTGTGCAAGAAGTCGGCTTCCCTAAAGAAATCATCGCCGTCGACGACGGCTCGACCGACGGCAGCCGCGACATTCTCGAGCGCATGGAGGCGGAAGCGAAGAAGAACGGCGCCTCTCCCAACGACTTCAAGGTGGTCCTCAAGCCGGTCAATCAGGGAAAAGGGGCCGCCATAAGAAGCGGGCTCGCCCATGTCACCGGCGACGTCGTGATCATTCAGGACGCGGACCTGGAGTACGAGCCGGGCGACTATGCGAATCTCCTGGAACCGATTCTCGCCGGCCGGGCCGACGTGGTGTACGGCACGCGCTTTTCCGGCGGCGGGCCTCATCGAGTGCTTTTCTTCTGGCACGATGTCGGCAACAAGCTCCTGACGCTCTTTTCCAATTCACTCACGAATCTCAACCTGACCGATATGGAGGTCGGATACAAAGCTTTTCGCGCCGAGGTCATCAAGGGCCTGAAACTCGAGTCCAACCGCTTCGGCTTTGAACCGGAGGTTACGATGAAGGTCGCTAAAAAGGGTTGCCGCGTGTACGAAGTTCCGATTTCCTACTATGGCCGCACCTACGCCGAAGGAAAGAAGATCACCTGGAAAGACGGCCTGGCGGCGGTGTACTGGTCGATACTCTACCGGCTGAAGGACTGATTGACGGCCCTATCCTCTAACACCCTCGCTCCACAGCTCTTCCATATAATCCCTCAGCGCCTCTTTCAGAGGAAACTGCGGCACGTAGCCCAGCTCGGCCTTCGATGTGCTCAGGTCGAGAGGAAACTTTGCGTGGCCATCGCCGCCTTCGTCGCCGATCACTTTGACCTCGGCTTGCGGTGACAGCGCGCGCGCGGCTTGCGCGAGGTCGGAAGCCGTCGTCACGGCGCCGCTGCCGGCATTGTAGATCCGTTGCTTCGGGTCCCGCGCCTTGCAAGCCAGCTCGACGGCGAGCGCGACGTCTTTGGCGTAGACATACTCGTTGGAAAAATAAATTTTCGCGTCGACGGCGAAAGGCTCGCCTTTGATAATTTTCAGCGCCAGGTCGCGCATCACCATGCCGACGGTCGATCCGCCGACGTAATGGCCGCGGCCGAAGACGCCGGCGGGCCGAATGATGATCGTGTCGAGATTGTAGAGATGGGTGTAAGCATGAACCAAATGCTCTGAGCAGGCTTTCGTCGTGGTGTAAAGATTGTGACCGCCGACCGGCGCGTCCTCACGGACCGGTCCCTGGTTGATTTTGTCCCGGTCGTACACGCCGAAAGTGCTCACGTAGACGACGCGCTTCAGTCCCTGCAGCCGCGCCGCCTCCAGAACGTTGATGGTGCCGACGATATTGTTGGTCGCGCCGGTATAGGAATTCTCCGCCACACGCTTGCCGATCAAGCCGGCGGTGTGGACCATGGTATCCACGTTGAATCGCTTGAGCGCCGCGAGCAATGCCGGCAAATCCCGAATGTCCGCGGCGACGACTTCCGCTCGATTCGGGCCGACGATCCTGTCGATGTATTGCCGGTTGGGGGATAAATCATAGATCACGACTTTGCTTCCATCGTCCGCCATCCGTTTCGCGAAGTGACAACCGATCAATCCGCCGCCGGTTACCAAAACGTTCATAGCAGCGCGCCTCCTTACTCATCCGGTTTAGGCCAGATTAAGGACCGTGTCAATCAAAGTAAAAACTCTCTTGCCTTTCGCAGCCGTTAAGGCTAATTTTTATCGCCTGACGAAAGGAGATCAGCCATGGCGACGATGCGAAAGAGCGTGATGACTTTTGCCAGCTTGATCGTGCTCGTTTTAGGCGTTCAGATTTCCACCGCGAAGGCGCAGATGCCGAAAGTCAAGGTCGGAAGGACGATAGGTGGAAGCGGCTTTCACATTCCCTCCTATATCGCGGTGGATAAGGGCCTGCTCAAGGCGGAGGGCCTCGACGCCGAATTCATCGCGGCGCAGGCGGGCGTCCTGGTCAGGGCCGCTATCGCAAAGGAGATCGAGTTCGTCCCGATACCGGGAGGCGGCTCCGAGGCGATGCTCAAGGGGGCACCGCTCGCTTTCCTCGTCGGGGAATCGCTGGTCTCCCAGTGGACGATCACCACGACGCCGGACATCAAGCGGGTGGAAGATCTCAAAGGGAAAACCATAGGGCTCGAGAGGCCGGGCCAGGCGGCTTACACCGAGGCTGTCGTCGTGCTCGGCAAATTCTTCAAGATGGAGCCCGGCAAGGACTATAAGGTCATCACCTTCAATGCCGAGACCGACCGGGTGGCCGCGCTGATCAACAAATCGATTCAAGGCGCGATACTATCTTTTCCCCACGCCGCCAGGGCGGAAAAAGAGGGAATGAAGATTCTCGTCAAGACGGGAGACTACATCCCGAGGCTGGGAGGCACTTTTATCGCGCACAAGGACTTCGTCAAGGAGAAGCGCGACGTGGCCAAGAGGTTTATACGCGGGATGGTGAAGGCAAACGATTATGTGAAGACCAACAAGAAGGGAACGCTGGAAATTATTCAGAAATATTTCGAGGTCAAAGACGCGGCGCTGGCCGAGGGAATCTATAATCAGGTGCAGAATGCCTTTGGACCGGAAATCCCGCACGATCTGCTCAAGGAGCTCTTCGAGTCGAGGACGACGCCCGAGCTTGGCTGGCCCGCCGGCAAGCCCTTGCCGGACATCGAACAGTTCGTGGAACGTGATCTACTGAATGAAGTTCTAAAGGAGATGGAAAAGCTCGGCCCGCCGGCCAAAACTCCGCCGGCGAAAGCCCCGGCTAAAAAGTCTTAGCCGGTGTCTTGCCAGGCCGGAGGGTAATCGATAAAAGGTAGTACCGTGAAGGCGATCACGCACAGAGACGAAATCCACCGGGACGCGCGCTACGATCCCCTGGCTTCCGCATTGCTCGACACGGAAGAGCTCCAGAGGCTCGGCCGAGTCTACCAGTTGGGTTACGCTCATCTCGTCTTCCGCGGCGGCACGCACACGCGCCTCAGCCATGCGTTGGGCGCGGCCCACGTCGCCGGGCAAATCGTCGGACAATTGCGCCGGAACTATTACGAGGCGGACGAATTGCCCGTGGGCGCCGTCGCCGTCAAGGATTTTCTTCCGGGTCTCGAGGACAAACCGCTCGATCTCAGATGGGATGCGCTCGAACACCTCGTCCGCTGGGCGGCGCTCCTCTACGGCGTCGGCCACATTCCCGCGGGCGATACCCTCGAGGACACGGTCGAGGGGATTTACCGCAAGCGCGGCGATCTCGCTTCTCCTCGCGTCGCTTACCTGTGGCACGAAACCGCGCCCGGCCGCGACTCGGAAATCCGGGCGGTTTTTCGCCGCGCCGATCTCTTGCCGCCTTCCTTTCCGGCTCTGGGAATCACCGGGGAGGCCGCTTGGAAAACGGTCTTGTTGATCTGTCTCTACAAAGAAAGCGAGGCAGGAGAGAAGAGCTTCGAAGAGATGTTGGCGGAAGAAAAAAGAGATGCCGAGCCGTTTGTGAGGGTCGTGAGACAGGCTTTGTCGGACACTCAGCGGCGGGTCTTTTTCCCGTATATGGCCGATATCGTGGGCAACGCCATCTGCGCGGACCTTTTGGATAATGTCCAGCGCGATTCGGCCAACGTCGGTCTCGAAGTTTCCCGGGCCGTCGGCATCCTGTCGCGGTTTTTCATCGGGCGGAACGATCGGGGGGCGTGCCGGATGGCGCTGGCGCTCGCGGATGGAAAGGGACGCTCCCGCTCGGACACGGCGGCCGCCATCGAGCTGCTCCACCAGCGCTTTCGCTGCGCCGAGATCATCTATCACCATAAAACAAAAATCGCCGCTTCCGCCATGCTCGCGAAGGCTTTTATCCTGATCGGCAAACCGGAGGAAGTCGGCTCGCCGCGAAGGCAGCTCGATATCGAGGAGATCGCCGAGCTCGCGGCCAAGCTCGCGCGCGCCGGCCAAAGCGAAGCCGTCGCCGAGCTTAAGAAGGAATGCCTCCCCAACGGCCTGCTCGACGCGGGGATCGGCGACGAGACGCTGCTCCTGTGGCTGCAGCAGTCCGCGTGGGAAAAGATCGAGCGCGCGGCAAAGCAAAGCGACAAGGAGACCGTGGAAAAATGTCTTCGCGGAATAGCGCTGCTCCAGGCGCTGGCGCGGCGGAAGCTCTATAAGGTGGCCGCCTCGATCGACCGCGACGAGGTCGAGAGGCTCAGCCCCGGCAGCAAACAAGACGCCCCGGTGGACCGGCGCATCGCCCTGGTGCTGCAAGAGTTGCGCAAAGACAGCGCCACGCGGTCGAGAATCGAGCGGGAGCTGGCCCAGGCCGCCGGCTGGCCGGAAGACAGTTTGCTCTTGTATGTTCCCGACCGTAACGGCAAGGCGAGCGGCATTGAGACCGCCGTGCTCGACAAAGGAGACATGCTGACCCTCGGCGCGCACTCGGTGGTCGCGCATGAGATCGCTCAACTGAACGACAGCTACAAAGCGCTTTGGAAAATCACCGTGCTCGCGCACCCCAGATACCGCGACGACGTCGTCGGCCTTTCCAAGGCGCTCGACGCGTTGATCGCGGAATTGTGCCCGGGCGCGCGGGAAAATTATTCCACGACGGTGGCGCTGCGAGACATCGCCTGGTTTCCCTACATCGCGCCGCGCTATCGTCCCGCCGCCGAGGAATACCGCGGCCTGATCGCGCCGGAGGCGCCGGACTGGAAGCGCTTCGACGACGCCGCTCGCACGGTCGAGGGCACGATGAGCTCCCGCGAGCACGCCGACCGGGCTTTTCTCCTGTCGACGGCCGACGATCCGGCGGCCGCCTTCGAGGCCGTCAAAAGCGAGTTCGTCGAAGCCGGCTCGCTTTTGGTCCGGATGACAACATTGCAGAACGAAATTGTCGTCGAGAGCATCGCCGGCGTCGACGAGCTGGAGCATCGCCGGACGATTCTTAACCGAATACTTGCCAACCTGTTGCCCAAGGACGCTCGGACGGAGAGCGGGACGCGGCGTCGCAGGACAAAATAGCCGACCCCGCCGGAGCGTCTGGTTTAGATCGACGGAGCCCTTCGTTCACCCTTCGACAAGCTCAGGGCGAACGGATCGGAAGAAACGTTCAAGATTTACCGTTCGTGCTGAGCGTGTCGAAGCACGAAATCGGCCGCCTGTTAGATCTCAGCGATAAATATGCCGTCGCGAAATATCCAGTCCCGGATTCGGATCGCGAGCGCAGCCCGGGAACAGCTCGGCATCCTCGAACGCTCGCATGACGGTTTTTTTCGCGACGTTCCCGTCAACGTTTCCCACATTGCCGCGGCGCTCGGCATCGCGGTGCGCCGCGATCGCAGGCTCGGCGAACGCGCCCGTTTGGAAATGATCCGGAGCCACGGCAGACTATCCGCCGTCGTGACGCTCCAGGAAAAACTTCCCCTGCCCGAAGCGCGCTTCGCGCTGGCGCACGAGATCGGCCATTTTCTTTTGCTGACCGATCGGCCCGGTGAGGCCGCCGGCATGACCGTGGCCGACCGGGAAATTTTCGCCAACACCTTTGCCGCCGAGCTGTCGATCCCGCGCGCGCGGCGGGACGAACTCCGGGCGCGCTTTCGCGCCGCGCGTGATCCGCGCGGCCTGATCGCGCTCACGTCTCAGCTTGGCGTTGCGGTGAGCATCTTGCTCCGCTTCGCGAGCGAGACTGCCGACTGGTTCAAAGACCTTCCGTTTCTCTGGCTGCGCGTCAAAAACGTGCCCAACGAGTACACCGGGAAGGACCGGCGCTTGAGAATCGTGAGCGCACATTACGACCGGCGGCGCTATTATGTTCCGGTCAATCAGAGTCTCTTCAGAGTGACGGCGGACGCCTGGCTGGCGAATCTGCCTATCGCGGAGGTCGTGCGCGCAGCGGGGACGGTTACTATTTTTTTCAGGACTGACGGCGGCGCCGCCAAGTTTGCCAAGGCGTCGGCGCCGGCGGCGCTCGCCGCCGTGCGCCTGCAACCGAGCGCGGAGGATTTGGCGTCGTACTACCTCATCTCGGCGGAGCTTTCAAACAAAGCGGAGGCTGGATTCCCGCTTCGGCCCTAGCAGGGTTCTGAAAAAAAGCCACTCGTGCTTCGAGAGCCTCAGCACGAACGGAATTCTCCGATGATTTAAATCCATCCTCCGTTCGTCCTGAGTTTTGTCGAAGGATGAACGGAGTTTTTCAACAACCTGCTACACTGCACTAGAACGTCTTTGCCTCTTCCGGACGCCAGCGGCTGAGCCTGGATTCCGCCATCTTCACCAGGTGCGTGAGAATCAGCGAGAGACCCATAAAGATAGTCACTCCCACGAAAACGACGTCCACTTTATAGTTGGTCGCGGCGCTGGCGATCATGAAGCCCAGCCCTTTGCTGGCGCCGAAAAACTCGCCCACGACCACGCCGAGGAGCGCCCTGCCAATCGCCAAACGCAAGCCGGCGACGATGTAAGGGACGGAGTTGGGCAGGACCACGACCTTCATCGTCTGCCACTCGTTGGCGCCGAACGATCTCACCACGTTGACCAGAACGCGATCGACGTTCTTCACCCCCTCATACGTATTGATGAGAAGCGGGAAGACCGCGCCGACAAAGACGATCATGATCTTCGACCATACCCCGATGCCCAGCCAGAGAATGAGCAGGGGCAGAAAAACAAGCCTCGGCGTTGCGTTGAATGCGGTTACGAAAGGATCGAACATGGCGTCGATGGTTTTCGATCTGCCCATGATGAGTCCCAACGGCAGGCCGACCACGATGGCCATCCCGAGCCCGACCAGGAACTCTACGGCGCTGATATAAATGTGGCTCTGGATCTCATTCGCGACGAATAACCTGTGGAAGGCCTGCACCACCTCGACGGGCGTGGTGAAGAAGAGAGATAACCCACGCGGAAGAGGCAAAATGGCGGGCAGCGATTGCCAGGCGAGAATCAGCAAAAGGATGAAGCCGGCGCCCAGAATCGGCTGCTCTTTTTCCCTATAAAAGCTCGCCAGCGCGCTCATCTCGCCTCCTGTCCGATCTTCCAGGGCGCCAGTAGGGTTTCCAATTTTCTCAAACCTTCCGTAAAAATTACCGCCACGATCATCAGTACAAAAATGGCGGCGAACATCTCCGGCAGCCTGTAGGTGTCGCCGAAGCGGGAAATCGCGAAGCCGATGCCCTCCGTGGCGCCGTAGAATTCCGCAACGAGCACGCCGACGATTCCCCGGCCGATCGCGATCCTCGCGCCCGCTACGATATAGGGGAGAACACTCGGAACGATGACTTTAAAATAGATATCCCTTTCCTTTCCGCCGAAGGCCCGCACCACGTTGACGAGGAGCCGGTCGGTGCACTTGACGCCGGCGAAAACATTGAAAACAAAAGGGAACACCGCCAGGAGAAAGATCACGGCCACCTTACCCGTGAGACCGACGCCGAAAATAATGATGAGCAGCGGAGTCAGCGCGACCAGAGGGCTCGCGTAGAGCGCCGTGAGGAAGGGGTCGAGGACGTATTCGGCCCTACGCCGCCAGCCCATGAAGACGCCGATCGGAATGCCGATAATCACTGCGAGGCTGAAGCCCCAGAAAAAGGCCTTGCTGCTGATCGCCACGTCCTGCCACAAGCCTCCCGAGAAGACCTGCTCCTTGAAGGCTACGGCGATGAGCGAGGGCTTGGTGAAGAAAAAGGGATCGAGCCGTATGAAATGAGTAAAGGCGATCTCCCA
>DASXUF010000025.1 GCA_036504975.1 Candidatus Binatia bacterium
CTTCGCCGAGGCGGAGGATTTCCTGCCGATGGTCGAATGGCTTAGAAAAAACGGCGTCAAGACGACCGAGCCATGGACCCGGGACGGCGTCAAGGGCCTGGCCTACTTCCGCGACCCTTCCGGCAACCTGTTCGAGATCTATTGCCCGAAGCTCCAGGCGGCGGCCACTTTTGTGCGCGGCGCCAAACAAGGAGGGAGCTACGAGATCGATTACGCGGCCTTGAACTACGATTGGAAAGGCTGACCAGCAAGAGGCTTCACCTGACTGAAGAGGGGGCCGTATTTCGATCTCGCCGACGCGCCGCCGGGGGATTTAACTCCAAAAGGCCCGAGGGTCGGAGACGACCCGCGGGCCTTTTTTCTTTTAGTTGTTCCGATCGTCAAGATGTGGTAAGTTTTTTCATACTTTTGGTAGGGCAATCCGGAGGGATAATATGGCGCAGAAAGTTAAGCTTACGGTGAGCTTAGATCAGGACTTGGTGGAGACGCTCGATGAGATGAGCCGGAAAAGCAAGAAACCCCGGAGCCGCGTGGTCCAGGAGGCCTTGCGCTTGTGGAGGCGGAAACATGTTCATGACAAGCTCGCGGAAGGATACCGGGCTATGGCGGAAGAGGACCGGGAAACAGCCGAGCGGCTTTTGCCCGCATTTAAGGAAATTCTGAAATGAAAGGATTAACGCCGCGCAGAGGCGAAGTGTGGCTCGTTAATTTCAATCCTGGCCGGGGCAGCGAGCAAAGAGGTATTCGGCCTGCGCTGGTAATCCAGAACGATACCGGAAATATTTACGCCTCCACCACGATCGTAGCCGCGATCACGTCCACCATAAAGGAGTTCCCTGTGACGGTGGTTTTGCCTGCCGGCGAAGGAGGGCTCAAGCAACGGTCCATGGTCAATTTGGCTCAGCTTCTTACCATCGACAAGGGGCGTCTTCAGAGACGTCTTGGAAACATAAGCGACCCGGTCATAGAGCAGGTCAACGAGGCTGTCCGCGTAAGTCTCGATGTTTAAAGTTCTCCTTCCACCTGGTTCGCTTCCAAGAACGAAAGATCTCTGCGTGAGATTATAGTGGAGGCGACGAAGTCTAGGAGATCAATTTGTGAAGCCATCAAAGAAGCAATACCGGACTCCCACGCAAAAGGGGAAGAAGGAGGCCTTAAGGCGGCTTCTTTCGCCTCAATGCGCAATCACTTTTCCGTCTTGGAAAAAGATCAAAAAGGAACTGGAAGACAGCATGAGGAGAGGGATTGAAACGGATTGACGCGAATCCAATCCACGCGGCCGTCGTTCTGACCCACGACCTCGAGGGCATCGTCACGGCCGATAAAGTCTTTGACCGAAAGCGGTTCGATCTCAAGTAGAGGTTCTGTCCGGGAGAGTTCTAGATATGGGCGAGGGCGCTCGTAATCCATGGCGCCGATCGCCAGATCCGGGCAGATCACAGCCGCGGTTTTTGATTCAATGGACGTACGATGACCACAGACGTAGACGCCCAATCCGTATCTGTCGCCACGCAGCTCATCGGTCTCGATGCCAAGTGGCTCCAGCCCTTCGATGTCGAAGATCCCTTTAATAACAATTTGCGACTGCGCGGTTTTCTCTCCCAAAAGCCGGATCACCGCTATGGGGCGTTGGCGATTACCCACGTAAGTGAGGCGGAAATGCCGCAGCTCGTTCTCGCGACGCCGAAATTACATTACCCGTTTGGCAAAGACGGCTCTTTTCATTTTCCTCCGATAAAAAGACTTCATCTGTACGAAAAATTGGATGGCACGAACGTGTTCGCCTATCGTTATCGTGATCCTGGGGGCCAATGGCGTCAAACCTACAAACTGCGGTTGGCGCCGACTCTGCGCAACAGCCGATGGGGAGCGTTTCTCGACATGTGGCAGGAACTGTTGCGGCGGTATCCAAAGATTCCCCAACTCGTCGAAGCCAACGATTGTCACATGAGCTTTGAAATTTACGGCGCCCGAAATACCCACCTGGTCGTCTACGAGCAAGATCTGGCGGTGGCCGCCTTGTTTGGAACTCGCCGCGACGCAGGCGTGGTGCCGCTGCACAAGCTTAATCTGCTGGACGTACCGGGCGCGCCCCTCTTGGGCGAGATGGTTGCCGGTGAAGACCCGGTCGCGAAGTACGCCGAGATCCGCGCCCAGATGGAGAAGCGAAATCGTCCTACGGAAGACGATAAGCTCGCCGGCATCGAGGGAAGCGTCTGGTATGTCGAAGAGCCTGAGGGCCGCGTCAGCTTATGGAAGTGCAAGCCCGAGTCTGTAGAAGCGATCCATTGGGCCCTCGGCATCAACAAAATGGCCGTGATCGCCACTTGTTGGAATTTTCTCGAGACCAGCGACCATCTGAGTTATGATGCGCTTCTACCGCTGCTTGCCGAAGACTACGAAGCGAGGGACATCAAAGCTTTCCGGCCGCACATCGAAGAGTGCATCGGCTACGTTAGACGAGAATTTGAATTTAAGGAGCGGGCCTTGGCGGCGTATGACAAGCTCGGCATTTCCATCCATGCCGACAAGGCCGCAGCGATGCGCGCCCTCTCCAAGGATTTTCCCCGCGGCGAAATGAAAAAGGTTTACGCCATTCTTGTGGCGAGCCGGTAAGTTGCAGCCTCTCCGCTGTTCTGCTAGCGTGGCTTCAGAGATTCTCATGGGACATATCTACCAAAAAGTGCGACTCCGCGGAGAGAAGACAGCGACCGTCCGTATGTTGGTAGACACGGGCGCGACCTACTCGGTCATACCGCCGCGGTTGGCGCGCGCGTTGGGAATCAAGCGGCCGCGAAGGTCCGTGAGCGTACGTCTTGCGGACGGCAGACGCCTTCGATTAGGAGCCGATCTAGCGATTGTCAAGATCGACGGTCGCGAGGCGCCGACCACGGTCCTTGTTGGTAAGGTCGATGAGCCGATTCTCGGCGTCGAGGCTTTGGAAGCGCTGGGTCTCACCGTCGATCCGGGTAAGAAGCGGCTTTCTCCTTCGCGGCCTTACGCCATCCGCCTCGGCGGCTATCGCTGATCTAAACGAAGCCCTTCTCCAGATCCAAAAATCTCAAAAAAGAGCTAGGCCGAATTCTTATTAAAAAGGCCCAGGAGCTAGCAGGCTGTCGCTACAATCCCCTCGGCGCCGCGTATTTTTTTCTCAGCTCGCTCCATGCTTTGGCGCGGAGTTCCGCCCCTTTCTTCCAGCTTTCCGGCAGGTCGCTGATGCGGTAGGGCGCGCGGCACGGGCCACCTTTAACGTAGCCCGCCACGTTGGTCAGGTATTTATTGATCTGCGCGTTGTACTGCGCGAAGCCCGCCGCATACTCGTCCGCCGGCGCGACGGGAGGCACGGAGCGGATGTCGCGCCAGATCTCTTCCGTCCTTTTCTCATCGTCTTTGAGGATCGCGTCGGCGAGCGCCACTACGGGCTCCGGCCCCATGCAGGCCATTCCCGACGACCAGATCGCCTTGATCCGCGGCCGCGCCATCCGGTAGGCGGCGTAGATCGCAGTCTCTCCGGGCATGAAGTTGACCCGGTCGCCGGCGACTCTCAGATCTTCGAGCAGATTGGCGTGGCTGTATGACATCTTGGTCAGAACGACCGTCGGCGCTTTTTTGACGACGCCGGCCCAGAAACTCGTCGGAAACATCGACTTGAAGAATCTCGCGTTGGCGTAGATCATGATCGGCATGTCGGGCAACGCCTCGCCCAGATCGGCGAAGAACTGCACCGCGTTTTCATTCGTCGGCGTCTGCCACAGCGGCAACCCCACGAAGGCGCCGTCGGCGCCGGCGGCTTTTAGGCCGCGCATTTGCCGGACCACCTCTTTGGTCCCCAGCGCCGTCGCCCCGGCGAAGACTGGGACGCGCTTGCGCGCGACTTGCGCGATGGTCTCGATGAACGCCCGCTTCTCCTCCCAGAGCAAGGCGGCGCATTCTCCGGTCGTGCCGCACGCGGCGATCACGCCGATCCCGGCTCGGATGTACTTCTCGACCATTCGAGCCGTCTCATCGAGATCCACGGAGTCCGCGACATCCCAACCCTCGGCGTCTTCCTTGGTCGGCGTCGGCACCATCACGGCTACGCCTCGGATATCGTCCTTGGTGAGCATGCCCTCCCCTTTCTGTTTTGTTAAGCCTCCTTACCCCAAGCCTCGGTGAATGTCCATGTTCTACGATCATGATCCAGGGCCTCGGCCGCCGAAGATAATTTGTCGAGCGTATTGATTTTCCCTCTGCTCTTGAATTAAACGTTGCAGTGATGGCGGGGCGACTCGATTCGAAAATTGCGCTGATCACAGGAGCCGCCGGCGGCATCGGCTCGGCGACGGCGCGGCTTTTCTGCCGCGAGGGAGCAGCGGTTGCGCTCGTCGATATGGATCGCGACAAACTCGATCAAACCGCCGCCGAAATCCACCTACAAATTCCGGGAGCCCGTGTCAAAGCGATTGTCGCCGATGTGTCCGTCGCTGAGGACACCGCCAGGACGCTAGCCGAAACACTGGCCGAGTTCGGCCAACTGCACGTGCTGGTGAATAACGCCGCCGCGCGGGAATTTTATCCTTTGGCAGAGGCGTCAGAACAGTCGTGGAAACGGATTATCGGAACGAACTTGATGGGCTGCGCCAACTGTTGCAAAGCGGCTCTCCCCGCGCTGCGTAAAGCCGGCCGCGCCAGCATCGTCAACGTCGCTTCGGTTTACGGCGTTGTGGGACGGGCGGGGATGGGCCAGTACGATGCCACCAAGGCGGCCATCCTGGCGTTGACACGCGCGCTCGCGGTCGAAGAAGCCCGATACGGCATTCGCGTCAACGCGGTGTGTCCCGGTTCTACGCTGACTCCTTTTACCTTGGGGAGAGCCAAAACGCGCGGCATGTCCGAAGAGGAGTTAAAACAAAAAGGGGCCGCCCCTTCGCTTCTCGACCGCTGGGCGCAGCCGGAGGAGATCGCCTATCCGATACTCTGGCTGGCGTCCGATGAGGCTTCTTTTATAACCGGTGCAACGCTTATGGTGGACGGCGGCCTATCGGCCATTTGATGGTATTAAAGAAGGGACTACCCTGCTCAAAAGAAGATCGCCAGGTTCTGCATGTCCAACACAGCCTGGTCTACGGTGATCGTTCTCTTCGCCAGTTTCCATTGTCCTTCCACGTTGCGGAGAAAATCAATTCGTTCTGCCGAGATCAGCTCGGTTTGGGTCGATGACCCGCGGCTGCGGTAGAGCAACAGATAACTGCGGACGATCACCTCGTTCGATTCGGATGTTTGTTCGATACGAACATTGGAAACGAAACGCCTGGTCCGGGAAGGCGGGTTCTCCGCCCAGGCATAGTCCGTCTTGAGCCGATTGACGCGAAGCTCCAGCGTGCGACGGTCCTCGGAAAAGTGCGCCATCCCGGAGGGGGCATCCGAGCGGTCCCGTTCGCGCGTCAGGCGCACCGGCATTTCATAGGCGATATCGTCGGTCAGGAGCTCTAACCACTGCTCGAACTTCCGGGAATCGAGAAGCTCGGCCTCGTGATACAGGAAATTTTGGATTTCGCGCTCCAACTCAACCCGGTTCTGCATCGAGCAGATCCCTCGGCGGGGTCAGGCGCCGTCGGAAACGAGCAGGTCCAACCAACGCTGGTAAAACGCCCTTGCGTTGGCCTCGTGAAACTTTCCCTCAAAGACCTCTCCGGGACCGGGAAAGTTTTCCATCGGCTTGCGTGCCAACCCCATCCCGTAGCTGAGCGGCATGCCCAATAGTCGGCCGAGCTGGCGGCTATTCTCGGTAACCTTGGTCCAGTTTTCCGTGTCGTCCTGCTCCAGCATTCCGGAAGAGCCGAAGGTTAAGATATAGGTTTTCTGGATCTTCTTCTTCCACTCGTCGGAGGTTTCCTTTTCCACAAGCAACCACGAGATGACTTCGATCGCTTCGCTCCCTCGGGGCTGCCAAAGCCGCATGGTCGTCATATAAACCGGCCGTTCCTCATAGACGATCGAAGAGATCAGCAGTGACAGGTTGGGGAAAACCGTGGCGTGACAGTTTTTCAGCTCCTTCAGAATAGCCAACTGCTCTGGGAGCAAATTTTTCTGAAAGACGGGAAGCAGCTCTTCCGGCCAGATCGAGGGCGAGCCCGGCGCGCCGGTGCCGATGCCGAGACCATGGCCGTTTCCCGCATTCACGTGATAGCCGGCCTTGGCCCAAGACAAGCTCGGAGTGAGACCTAAGGCGGGAATGGAGGCGTGCGTCTGCGCCGTGTGATAGGCGTCGGAGGCGAAATTTTCCGCGGGGACTTTCCAATTGGTCCGAACCATCCACCTTTGAGGAGGACCCGCGACGACCATATCGGCCCGCTTCAGGAAAAGATCGAGGTACCATTTCATATTTCCGAGATATTGGTCGAGAGATTCTTTGTGGTCAGGCACGGCGCCAAAAACGAGTCCTTGGTACGTGTCAACGCGCATCTCGATCAACCCGAACCTCGATTTATCCAACTCCCCGTAGGAATCCTTCTGGAAAGGCACGCCGATCAACTCGCCGGTGCTCTTATAAGTGTACCCGTGATAGGGGCACTCAAAGTGGTCGCTATTGCCTAAATCCGCGCGGCATACCCGCATCCCGCGGTGGCGACAGACGTTCAGCAGGATCCGGATCTTTCCGTCGCCCCCGCGAACCACGATGACCGGGAGCTGCCCGAGCGAGCGGGTCACGTAGTCCCCAGGCTCCGGGATCTCCGATGCATGCGCGACCAGCAGCCAGCAGCGCGGGAAGAGCCGTTCCATTTCAAGCTCGTAAATCTCGGGGCTGGAAAAAATAAAGGTGGGGATTTCGCCTTCTTGGGGACGCACCTTTTCCTTGAGTACGAGGTTCGATGTTATGTCTTGAGCTTGAGTCCGAAGCGACATGGATGCTCCGCTATCAGGAATCTGATGTCCGCTAGTCTAGTTTAGGGTTGTGAAAGCGTCAAGCAGACAGACATCGTCCGGGCCTCTATGAAACGACGCGAAAAAGTGACGAATGACTCACTGACCGGCGCCATACGCTCTTGACAGCGTAGCCTGGTCCTTAATATGAGTCATTCGGGATCAAAGCGTCAACGCCCAACAGCCTAGCCTCAACTGTTTTGGAAAAAATTAGGGGCGCTTATGAGATCAAGAAGGATCATCGTTTCGCTCTGGCTCTGCGTGATCTTTTTCACCGCGACGCATTCCTTCAGCGCCGAGCGGGAAGCGGTCAAAGTCCACAGCCCTTCCTTCGACATCAGCGTCATCCCTCTGTATGTGGCTAAGGACCGCGGCTTTTTTGCCGACGAGGGTCTGGATCCTCTCTTCGTTCTCGCAGCGGACAACATCGGCGTACAAGCGTTGATTGCCGGAGAGTTCGACTTCAGCGCATCGGCTACGGGGGCGTCGCGGGCGAGCGCGCGCAACATCCCGCTTAAAGTCGTCCTGGCCCACACCTTTAGGCCGGCGTTCTGGATTTATGCGCGGGAAAATCTCAAACCGGCGCAGCTACAAGGCAAAAAATTAGCCATCTCCTCGTTCGGCGGCCTTTCCCATGCGTTGGCGAGGTTGGCGCTCAGAAAGCTCGGACTGGATCCGGAGCGGGACGTCGTGATGGTCGCCGCCGGGACCACCGACATGAGGTTCGCCGCCCTGCACAGCGGCACCGTGGATACAGCCGTTCTCAACGCGCCCGGCAAGTTCAAGGCCAAGAGCGCGGGTCTTCACGAGGTCCTTTTTGTCGGCGCCGGAGTCTATGCCTTGAGCGGCGGCGTGGCGACCACCGTGAAGATGATCCAAACCAAAACGCAAACCGTGCAGAAATTTATCAACGCCGCCTTGAAAGGCCACAAGTACTTTCTTGCGAACCGGGAGGGATCCGTTCCGATCATGGCGAAATACATGAAGATCGATGCGGCCATGGCGAGGCAGCTTCATGAAGCAACCCTCGAAACGTTTACGCAGGACGGGACCATCGGCGACGAAATCATGAAGAGCGAGGCTCAACTTCAAGCGAGCGTTCTCGATCTCAAGGAGGCGCCGCCGTTCGATCGGGCTTTCGATATGAGCTTTGCCCGCAAAGCCAGCCAAAGCCTCAAAAACTGGCGGCCATAAAATCGCCTCAGCCGATTTCTGAAGAGCGCAAGAAGAGCTTTCGCATGGCGAGAAGATTTACCGAGATACGGGAAAGAGTGGCCCTCGGTGCGCGTATTTTGGCTCATCAAGGGGTCTTTCCTCTGGCCTTAGGACACGTAAGCGAACGTGTCCCGAAGGAAGACCTCATCTGCATTGTAGCCGGGGAGGTGCACGACCGCGGCGGAACCCTGGACAATGTGGGCGCCGGAGACATCGTGGTGATCGACATGGAAGGCGAGCTGGTCGAAGGAGAGTTGCAGCCTCCGGGCGAGAAATTCATTCACACCGAGGTCTACCGCTCGCGTCCTGACATCAGAGCGGTGGTTCATGCCCATCCACCTATCGCTGTAGCTTTAAGCGCAGCGGGGCAGGAAATTCTTCCCATCACAGCCCGCAGCGCTCTTTTTGCTCCCCGCGTGTCGATCTTTCCTCATCACGGCCAGGTGGAGAATCCCGAGATCGGCGCTCAGGTAGCCGCGGCGTTGGGAAACTCGTATGCTCTGGTCTTGCGCGGTCATGGAAGCGTCACGGTCGGAAGGAGCCTGGAGGAGGCGTGCGTCAATACCCTCACCTTGGAGGAAACCGCCCGACAGCAGTGGATCGCCGCCGCCTTCGGAACACCGGAGCCGCTGCCCGCGTTAAGCGGCGGATCGCCGTGGCATTCCGCTGAATTTCATCGCGCGGCCTGGAGCTACTTTCGTGCGCAGCTTCCAATAAAAGAAAAATGAGAGTTAAGCCGACAACGATGTTATCGACGCCGTCGACCTGAGGTAGCCCCCATGTCAAAATCGTTGGAAGGAAAAGTCGCTGTCGTTACCGGAGGCGCCTCAGGCATCGGGCGAGCCGTGGTCCGCCGTTTCCTTGAAGAGGGCGCCAAGGTATGCGTCCTGGATAGAAATGGAGAGAGCCTCAAGCAGATGTCCGTAGATCTCGCCAATGAAAACGTAGTGACGGTCGAAGGCGACGTCACTACGCTCGCTGGCAATCGCCGGGCCGTCCAAGCGGCTGCGAATTCGTTCGGTAGGCTGGACGTCTTCGTGGGGAACGCCGGAGTCTTCGATGGGTTTGCAACCCTTCAGCGTCTACCGGAAGAGACGATCGGTCCGGCATTCGACGAAATTTTCCACGTGAACGTGAAAGGCTATCTGCTCGGGGCGAAGGCGGCGCTGCCGGAATTATTGAAGACCTCGGGAAACATGATCTTCACGGCATCCGCCGCGGGAGCTTATCCCAACGGGGGCGGTCCGCTTTACACCGCCAGTAAACACGCCGTCGTGGGTCTTATCCGGCAGCTTGCGTACGAGCTTGCCCCCTCGATTCGCGTGAACGGCGTCGCTCCAGGCGGCACGATCACCGATCTCGCAATCGTCACCACGCTAAAGCCCCACGTCGCGGCTCCGCCGGATGTGGATTCCAAAGAAGCGCTGATCCGCTCCCGAAATCCTCTGCGCATCGCCATGCGCCCGGAAGATCATGCGGCCGCCTATGTCCTGCTGGCCTCTGCGCTGGGCAAGGCGATGACGGGCGAGATCATCCATAGCGACGGGGGCTTGGGGGTTCGAGGTTTTTCCCAGCCCCGGGAGCCAAAGAGTTAGCCCGAATCATTGATGGAACTCGCGCGAAGGCGCAAAGGACGCCAAGGAATCAGATGGGACAGAAAAAACTCGAAACTTGAAATCCGAAATTCGAAACAAATTTAAATGTTCGAAAAAGCAGAAAATTCCAAACGGGCGGGTTTCGGATTTTGAATTTTGGTATTGCGGATCGGTTTGTTTCGGATTTCGATATTCGGATTTCGGATTTTGTTTCGCTGGCGTCTTGCCGTGACGACTTAAAAACTTCCTGACCTTCGTAATACTACGCCTGAAAGTTTTTGCAGTCTGCGCAAATTTACCGGTCGCCCGTAGCTGTTAAGGGCGGAGATTTGCTCGCGCCAAGACGCCAAGAACGGAAAGAAATCGCGAAATCCCCCTTCAATCCCCCTTCAATCCCCCTTCAATCCCCCTTTGACAAAGGGGGAAAGAAGGGGATTTGAGGAACCTTGGCGCCCTTTGCGTCTTTGCACGAGATATTTCGACTTTTGGTTGCGGCTCCGCCGCACCAGGCTCTTCGTGGTGATAGATTTTTGTCTCTTCAGTCAGCGATTTTCCTTCGGCTTGCCTTAACTCGGCGCTGGTGTTAAGGCAGCCGTCAAAGGAGCGCGATCCATGAGCGACGTAGTTGAAATAGCTCCGGACGTTCCCGCAGGAGTCGAGACCGGGCTCAGAAACTATTGGTATCCACTTTCGCTTTCCGAGGACGTAAAACAAGGAACACCGGTAGGAATGAAGTGCCTGGACGAGAACCTGGTCGTCTGGCGCGACTCGGACGGCCGCCCCGGAGTGTTTGTGGATCGATGCCCGCACCGTGCCGCCAAACTGTCCGCGGGCCGCATCCTCGACGGCGAGCTTCAGTGCGCGTTTCACGGCCTGCGCTTCGATACGAGCGGGCAATGCACGTTGATTCCCTGGGAGCCGGAGGAGAGCCCGAGCCGAAAAGAGGTCTCCGCGCGCTCGTATCCCGCCCGCGAGCTGGGCGGCTATATTTGGGCCTATATAGGCGACGCCCTGCGCTTCCCACCCCCTGCGCTCGAAGAAGAAATACCCGCCGAGCTGCTCGATGAAAAACAGTATCAGTGGTTCAGGATGCCGACCGAGATTTGGGACGCCAACTGGCTTTTGACCGTCGACGGCGGAGACGGCTTCCATGCGGTGACCTTGCATTCCGAGACTCAGGCCGTGGAGGACAAGCCCTGGTCGGGAGGAAAGGCGCGACCGGCCTCGGCCAGCCTGGGCGAGCGGCGCGTCAAGATTGTCGAGACCTCCTACGGGGTGCGCGGCATCGCCGTCGATCGGGCGGGGAAGCCGATCCATCATGGCCACCTGCTGGATGTGAAGGGTGACCGTTTCATTCTGCCGTGCATCACCACCAACGTCATCCGCCCGGTGCCTGCCGCCGAGCCCTACGTCGCGCGCCTGTGGCAGTTTCCGGTCGATGCGAATCGAACCATCGTGCAGCGCCTCGTGGTTCAGCGCGTCGCCGGCGCCGACGCGCGGGCGCGCTGGGAAAGACTTTACCATGACGTGGTCAGGCCGCGCCTGGAAGGCATCTCGCGCGAGGACGCGCTGATCGCCGTCGCCCAAGGCGACCTCGCGACCGCGCGCAAGCACGAGCACCTGTTCGAGCCGGACAAGAGCATGTACGAAGTCCGCCAGCGCATCAAGGCGGCGTTTCTGGCCGGGCGAGGGGAAAAACGGGCTGCGCTCAGCCGGCAATCGCTGGTCTGGCCGGCGGCGTCGCCATCGGCCGCCGCGTAGCCTCGGTAATTTGCAGCAGGGCCAAAACAAAAAATATGACACGAACTATCGCCGCTCGCAAAAAATTCGCGCTTCTGTTTATTTTGGTCGCCGGATTTATTTGCAGCCGTGACCTCGTGGCCGAACAGGTGAAGGTTCACAATCCTTCCTTCGACATCAGTGTCGTCCCCCTCTTTGTGGCTCAAGACAAGGGCTATTTTCGCGAGGAAGGCGTCGAGCCGCTTTTTATTCTGGCGACGCCCGGTGTCGGCATCAACGGACTGATCGCCGGCGATTTCGACTTCAGCGCCGCCGGCGGCTCGGCATCGACGGCGATCGCCCGCAACATCCCGCTCAAGGTGCTCTTGATCCACAGTTTCAAGCCGGGGTTCTGGATCTTTGCGCGCGAGAGCATGAGTCCCGCGCAATTGAAGGGCAAGAAGCTGGCGGTTTCGACCCTGGGTTCCCTGCCCCACACTCTCTCCAGGCTGGCGCTCAGAAAAGTAGGCGTGGACGTGGACAAGGAGATGGTGGTGATCGCCGCCGGCACCGACAGCACCCGCTTTATGGCCGTCAAGAGCGGCGTCGCGGACGTAGCCGTCCTCAACGCGCCCTGGAGCGTGAGAGCGAGAAAAGAAGGACTGAAAGAGATTTTCTTCGTCAGCGAGGAGGTCTATGGCCTGAGCGGCGGCGTAGTGACGACGGTTAAAATGATTCAGACGAGACCGGAAACGGTTTTGAAGTTCGTGACCGGCGCGGTGAAAGGACTCAAGTACTTCGTGGCCAACCGCGACGGCGCCATTCCGATCCTGGTCAAATACATGAAGATGGATACGGAAATGGTCAGGGACGTCTATGACACGACGATCCGAACGTTCGACCCCGAAGGAATGCGCGGCGAAGATTTCATGAAAAGCGAAGCGCAGATTCAGGCGAGCGCGCTCGGCCTCAAGGAACTCCCGCCGCCGGAACGTCCATTCGACCTGAGCTTTGCTCGAAAAGCCAACGAGCGGTTGAAAGGCTGGAAGCCGCAATAGGAGGTTGACCTGTCATGAGTAAAAAAACTCGCTACCTTTTATTGGGGGCCATGACGGCCCTCCTTCCTATCACAAATTTCGCGCACGCATCTACACACGATTTTTATAAGGATAAGACGGCTCGGATCGTCGTGGGCTTCGCGGCCGGCGGCGGCTTCGATCTCTACGCTCGCACCATCGCCCGGCATATGGGCAGGCACATCCCCGGCAACCCCACTATTATTGTCGAGAACATGCCGGGGGCCGGAGGCGTGATCGCAGCCAATCACCTTTATAAAGCGGCTAAGCCTGACGGGCTTACCATGGGCAACTTCCAGGGCGGCCTTCTCGTGCTGCTGGGCCAGATGCTAGGTCGGCCTGGGATTGAGTTCGATACCTTGAAGTTCGAGTACATCGGAGTGCCGGTAAAGGACAGTTGGGTTTGCGCCCTGACCAAGGCGAGCGGTATCACGAGTATGGAGAAATGGATGGCCGCTAAGACGCCGGTCAAATTGGGCGGAGTCTCCGCCAGTGCCACCGATGACATCGCCAAGATCCTCAAGGAGACGCTTGCTCTTCCTATCCAACTTGTCACCGGCTATAAAGGCACCGCCGACATTCGCCTGGCCGCCGAGGCCGGGGAGGTGGCCGGGGGCTGTTGGAACTGGGAGTCGATCAAGACGACATGGGCCAAAGGGATAGAATCGGGTGACGCGGTGGTCGTACTGCAGATTATGCCGCGACCCCACCCCGAACTATCCAAAGTTCCTCAGGCGATCAACTTCGCTAAGACCGAAGAGGCGCGTCAATTGATCAAGGTGGGCATCCAGGATACGGGCGCCACGAGCCGCCTCTATGCTTTACCGCCGGGGACGCCCAAAGAGCGAGTGCAGACACTGCGCAAGGCCTTCATGGATACGATGAAAGACCCTGAATTTCTCGCCGAAGCCAAGAAATCCAAGCTCGACCTTGATCCTGAGAGCGGCGACGCGGTGGAAAAAACCATCGCCGAGCTCTTCAAGCTGAGCCCTGCGCAGTTAGCGAAACTGAAGGAAATTCTCAAGTAGGAGGGTTTCCAATGGAATACACCAAAGCTACTGCTAAAGACTGGGCGCTGGAGAATTTTCACGGCGTGTGCGACGTCATCATTCCGAGCTATACGGCCGATCTCAAGAAGCTCAATGAAAAGGGTATTCGCCACGACGTCCGGCGGAATATGGAGCTCGGTTTTTGGGGCGCGCTGCTCGTATCCGAGGCGGGAACAACGATGGCCGAGATGCGACAGTTCATGGAAATTGCCGTGGACGAGGCCAAGGGGCGCCACCGCCTCGTCCTTCATGGGACATTCGACACCGCTGACGAGATCGTCAAAATGGCCCAGGAAGGCGCCCAGATCGGCGTCGATGCTCTTCTGCTCGGCCATCCGAACTCGTTTTATCCGAAAGACGCCGACCGGCTTTACGACTATTTGGCGTACGTCTGCGAGCGCACGGACCTTGCCGTGATACTTTTCGCCGCGCATCATTGGAATTTCGAGCGCCTGCACCCGAGCGGCTATCCGCCTCAAGTCCTGACAAAGGCCGCGGATCTGCCGAACGTGGTCGCCATCAAATACGAAGTAGGGCGACCCGGGATTGCCGGGGACTACGAATTCTGGAAAATGATTAAGGGCAAGCGGGTTCTTTTCTCCGATCCGCTGGAGGCCCACTCCCCGCTGACCGTCGAGCTGTTCGGGCAGCAGTGGATGGGAACGAGCAACTACGAATATTTCGGCGGCGCCGTGCCGAACTATTTCAAGCTACTCCGCGAAGGTCAATACGAGCGCGCGATGAAGATTTATTGGCAGATCCAACCGGCTCGCAACGCTCGCCTCGCCGAGCAGGCCACATTCAGCGGCGCGAATTTCATCCATCGCTATCTATGGAAGTACCAGGCGTGGCTCAACGGTTACAACGGCGGGCCGCTGCGCCAGCCGGCCATGAAGCTCAACGACGGTCAGATGCGCCGCGTGCGAGACGCTCTGACTCGATCGGGACTCGAGCCCACGCAAGAGGGACCCGCCGAGTTTTACGCCGGCCGCAACCCGGCGTAGGCTTTATTATTCATGATCGAAGAAGTAAAATTTTCTTTGCGGCCTTGGCTCAGCCAGGAAGGTGGCTGATCAGCCTTAGGCTGAGTCTTCGCTGGCGCGACCCTCACCCCTTCCCTCTCCCGCAAGGTGGGAGAGGGAAGGGGCATCCCGCGCAAAGACGCAGAGAGCACCAAGGGAACCGGCGAATGTCTGCTTCATCCTTGCGCATGAAAGCACCCTCACCCATCCCTCTCCCTCTGGGAGAGGGCAAGGGTGAGGGAATCCGGGCGTAGAGCAGATACCTTTCGGAAGAATCCGGGCTAAGCTCATGGCCATCTTATTGAATCACGAAGAGGTCGGCGGCGCGGTCACGATGGGCGAGGCCGTCGCCGCGGCAGAAGAGGGATTTCGCGTTCAAGCCCGTGGCGAATTTTCTCTTCCGCCTCGTTTGACCGCGCCGGCGCCCAAGGGATGGCTGCGCATGATGCCCGCCATGTTGAGCGGGATGGGGGTGATGGGGTTCAAGGCGATGAACCTCTCGCCCGGCGTGGGCGTGCGCTACGTGGTTTTTCTTTATCGCATTCGCGACGGCGAGCTTTTGGCGATCATGGACGCCGAGCCGCTCACCACGCAGCGGACCGGAGCGGTGAGCGCGGTGGCGACGAAATGGATGGCGCGCTCCGACGCCGCTACGGTCGGCGTGATCGGCTCCGGCGCCGAGGCGAGGGCCCAGCTCGGGGCGATGGCCGCCGTGCGGCAGATCCGCGCCGCCAAGGTGTTCAGTCCGAACGGCGAGCATAAGACGAAGTTCGCAGTGGAAATGTCGCAAGAGCTCGGCGTCGACGTCAGTGCCGTGGAGTCGGCGCGCGACGCGGTTCGTGAGACCGACCTTGTCGTCCTCGCGGTCAAGGCCACGACGCCGGTATTTTTCGGCGATTGGCTGGAGCCGGGCATGCACGTGAACGCGATCGGCTCGGTACGGCCCGAACAGCGCGAGATCGACCCCGCAACTTTTCGCAAAAGCGATCTAGTGGTGGTGGACTATCGCCATGAGACGATGGAGTGCGGCGACGGCCTCGCGGCGAAGACGGACGGCCTCGACGGCGCCGGCTTTCACGAGCTTACGGAAGTCGTGACCGAGAAGGTATCCGGCCGCGCCGGCGCGCGCGCCGTCACACTGTTTAAATCCGTCGGCACCGCGCTGCAAGACCTCACCCTGGCAAAAACAATTTATGAAGCCGCGGTGGCGAAAGGCATGGGCCGCGATCTCGGCGCGTTCCCGCACGTGAAGGTCACTGGGTAGCACGAGGGCATTCGATGAGTCTCTACTGCGTTCAAAAACTTTTTTTCCACATCCTCGTCGATCCCAGAGTCAAGCTGCGCTTTCAGGCCGATCCCGACGAGACGCTCGCGGACTACAGGCTCACCGCGGACGAGTTGAGCGCAATCAAGTCCTTCGACCTCGCCGCCCTCTACCGCATGGGAGCGCATCCGCTCCTGCTGCGCCCCTTTTCCGGCTTGAAAGGAATGAGCATGCCTGAATATATGAAGGCGATTTCGGCCGCCGCCGGGGAGAAAAAGCCATGAGCATCGTCGCCGCGCTGGCCGCCGGCCATGCGCCGGGAATCACGGGCTGGCCGGAGCAAGCCCCGCAGGAACAGTCCGAGAGATTTTTCCGTGGATACCGGAGACTCAGAGAGGCGCTCTTGGCCGCCCGTCCGGACGTTGTCATCGTGATCACGCCCGAGCATTGGGCGAACTTTTTCTTGAACAACATGCCGGCATTCTGCGTCGGCGTCGGCGAAGAGTTCGAAGGCCCGCTCGAAGATCCCGCTTGGCTCAAGGTTCCGCGGGCGCGCGTCCCTGGCCATCCGGCTCTGGCGCGAAAGCTGCTTAACGCCATGAGACGAGAGATCGATCTGGCGTTTTCCGAAGAGCTCATCCTCGACCACGGCAGCATGGTGCCGCTCCACTTCGTCGCCCCCGAGATGAAGTTGCCGGCGATCCCTCTGATCGTGAACTGCCTCGCCCATCCCATGCCGCCGCTTAGCCGCTGCCATAAGATGGGCCGCGCGCTCGGTGAAACAGTGCGCGCCTGGCCGGAGCGCGTGGCGTTGCTCGCGACCGGCGGACTCTCTCACTGGCCGGCGATGCTCGAGGCCGGAAAGATCAACGTCGAGTTCGACCGGGAATTTCTCCGCATGATTGAAACAGGCGGCGCCGAGGAGTTTACCCGCTACGACGACGCCGAGGTTGAAGCGGAAGCAGGCCCGGGCGCGCACGAGATCCGCACCTGGGTGGCGCTGGCGGGCGCTCTCGCGGGCGTCAAAGCGGAGGTGCTCGCTTACGAACCCGTCAAGGCCTGGGCGACCGGCTGTGCCCTGGCGAAATTCAACGTCGCCTAGACGCCAGCTAAAAAACTCTCCGTTCGCCCTTTGACGGGCTCAGGGTAAACGGAGGTCGAAGGATTGAAAATTTTCCGTTCGTGCTGAGCGCGTCGAAGCACGAACCCGACTTTTTGGGTAGGAATAAAATGGCAATCGTGAGGCAGCTCAGGAAGCCATCTAAGCGAACGTCGGCGCTCCATTGCAATTTTATTGCGGTCCTTTTTTTCCTGATCTCGCAGCCGGTTTTTTTGTTCGCGGCCGAGTCGTGGCAGACGGAGTGGGAGAAGGTGGTCGCAGCCGCGAAACGAGACGGCCGGGTCGTCGTCGCCGGCCCCACGGGCAACACCCATCGCCAGGTCCTCGCCGCCGCGTTCGAGAAGAGCTATCCGGACATTCGCGTGGAGTACACCGGGGCGCTCTTGCGCGAGATGGTGCCCCGCATGGTCCAGGAGCGGCAGGCCGATCTTTACCTGTGGGATATCTTTATCGGCGTATCGGTGCCCGCCGTGGCGCCGCTCAAGTCGGTAGGCGCATTCGATCCGTTGCGTCCGGCGCTGATCCGGCCGGAAGCGCTCGACGACAGCAAGTGGCGCGGAGGATTTCAGAATGGATTTATGGACGCCGACGCGCGCTTTTACTATGCCTTTGACGGCACGGTGGGTCGAACGGTCCACATCAATTGGGACGCAATTTCCCGCGGCGAAATGCGCTCGCCGCAGGAGCTTTTGGACCCTAAATGGGCCGGCAAGATCGTCTGGGACGATCCGCGCCAGCCGGGGGCCGGCCGCATGGCGGGCGTGACGCTCATGCTCGCCTACGGCGAGGAATTTTTACTCCGGCTCTGGCGCGAGCAGAAGATCGCGTATACGGCGGACCGGCGTCAATTGGCGGAGTGGGTCGTGCGCAGCCGCTATCCGATCGCCCTCGGCCTGCCGGTCGATTTGCTGGCCAACTTTCAGCAGGAGGGAGTCGGGCGCGCCGTGGAGGCGCTGGAAGCGATGACGCTGGACACGATCAGCCCGGGCTTTGGCTCGTTGGTTGTGATGAACCGCGCGCCGCATCTAAACGCCGCCAAGGCGTACGCGAATTGGCTCCTCTCGCGCGAAGCGCAGCGGGAATGGGCGGAGAAAACCCAGCGTAACAGCCGCCGGCTGGATGTCCCGCCGGGCGATCCGAGCCGGGCGCCGAAGCCGGGCGTCAACTACATCGAGACGCTGAAAGAGGCCATGGAGCCGAAGGCGGAGCGGGTTCTCAAGCTCGCTCGTGAAAACATCCGTTGAAGAGAGGCCGGCATGTTTTCCCGAGAAGAAAACGAAATGCTCACGCGCGTCGAACAAGGCGCCCCGATGGGCGAGTTATTCCGCAGGTATTGGATACCCGCCCTGCTCTCGGAAGAGATCTCCGAGCCGGATTGCCCGCCGGTGAAGGTGAGGCTCCTCGGCGAAGACCTGGTCGCGTTCCGCGATACGCAAGGGAGAGTGGGGCTCTTCGATGAGCGCTGCTCTCACCGCGGCACTTCTCTCTTCTATGGCCGGAACGAGGAGTGCGGGCTGAGATGCATCTACCACGGCTGGAAGTACGACGTGGAGGGAAACGTCGTGGAGACCCCCGCCGAGGCGCCGGGAAGCAATTTGAAAAACAAAATCCGCCACACGGCTTATCCGTGTTTCGAGAGCGCCGGCATCGTATTCACTTACATGGGAGCGAAAGAAAAGGCGCCGATTTTTCCCGCGTACCGGTGGGCGGGCCTTCGAGAAGAAAACCTCCTCGTGGTGAAGGCCCATCAAGAGTGCAATTTCCTGCAAGGATTGGAGGGCGACTGCGATTCCTCCCACGTCTCGTATCTTCACAACGACAGCGTGGGACAGAAGAGCGATCCTTTCCGTTCGATCGGCAACCCGACGCTGGAGCACGAAGAGACGGATTACGGCGTGAGAATGGTCGCGACCCGGGCGGTCTCCGCGGAGAAGAGCTATATCCGGATAACCAACTTCGTCATGCCCGCGTTCAGCCTGATACCGACGCCCGGTTCTCAATTGAACGAAACCGCCTATCAGAGTTTTCGCTTCTGGATACCGATCGACGATTACAACACCTGGAATTATATCTTGAGCATTCGCCATGCTCCTTTTACCGCCGAGGAAAGAGCGCGGGCTCGCAGCCGGGTGGACGCGAACTACATGAAGGTTCGCAACCGCCGCAATCACTACCTGCAAGACCGGGGGCTGCAAAGAACCACGAGCATGACCGGGATCATCGGCGTGAGCGTGGCCGAGCAGGACGCGTGCGCTACGGAGAGCATGGGATCCGTCTGCGACCGAACCAGGGAACATCTGGGCTACGGCGACAAGACCGTGATCGCGATCCGCAGGTATCTCCTCGATGCGCTCAGGATGGTCGCGGAAGGCAGGGACCCGCCTCACGTCATCAGAGATCCGGATAGGAGGGCGGCTCCGGATTTGATTTCAGCGGGAGGCGTCGTGCCGGCGGGCGCCGGCTGGCGCGGACTTCTTTGAAAGGAGGCCGGATGAAGCGTCTCTCTCTCCTTCTGGGGGCTGTCGCGCTTTTTTTGGTTGCTTCTCCACTGGAGGCGGAGCACAAGACACTGAATATCGCGCAGGGTTACGTTGCGGCCGATATTCTCCCTCTCTGGATCGCCAATGAGCGGAAGCTGTTCGAAAAACACGGCCTGGAGACCACAGTCACCTATGTCCGCGGCGGCAAAAATATCGTCGCGGCGCTTTTATCGGGCCAGTCGGATCTTGCGGTCATCCTCCCATCGTCTTTTCTGCTCGCTAATCTCCAAGGCGCCGATTTCGTCTTCGTCGGCAACAGTCATAGCGTCTTGAAGTACGTCTTGATGGCTCATCCCTCGATCAAGGCGCCGGCGCAGCTCAAGGGAAAGCGACTTGCCATCAGCAGCGTCGGCGACCTGAGCCATGCGATGACCCTCCTGGCCTTGCAAAGACTGGGGATCGATCGCAAAGCGCTGGAGATCATTCAGGTGGGGCAACAGCCGGATCGGATATTGGCTCTGCGAAACGGTTCCGTGCAGGCCACGACGGTGAGTACTCCATTCGACTTCCTGCTTAAGAAGGAGGGGTTCGTGTCGCTCTTCGACACCAGCAACGAAGTGCGCACGCTCGCCACGGCCTACACCGTGCGCCAAAAATTTCTCCAAAGCGCCCCGCACCGTCTGATGACCGAAAGGTTTCTCAGCGCCATGACGGAAGCGGTCAAGATCATCAAGACCGAGCGCGATTACTCGCTGCGAGTGCTGGACAAGAATCTGCGTAATACCGACGCCGAGATTCTCAACTACTCCTACGATTTTCTCGCGCCGGCGTACCACGACACCCCCCGAATGAAAGGCGAGGAAGTCCAGACTCTGATCGACCTGATCGTCGCGCCGGATAAACGCAAGGAATTGTCCGCCGAAAAGCTCATGGACAACAGCCTCGTGGCAAAGATAGAAAAGGGCGGCTCTTGAACGCGTGTGTTGACACCCCGACCAAGGGGTTGCTATTCGAGGTGGTAAGCCGGTTCATTGTCTACTAATGTGGAGGCGAAAAGAGATGTTTGCAAATATCGTTGTAAAGGAATCCTTGGAAAAAGCGGCCGGCGACTGGGATTTCCTTCAAGAGAAGGTACTGCCGCATTTCTCCACCTTCAAGCCGGTGGGACAAAACATCTACGGCATTCGGCGCCGCTATGTGGGCGAAGCCGGCATCATCGACCCGCAAAAAGGCGCCATGAGCCGCCACTTTGAGATCGGCCCTCAAGGCATGATGGAGATTCTCAAAAAACCCATGGAGATTTCCGTCACAACCAGCGGGACGCCGCACCACGTCAGCCACAATTTCGGTTACTGGCACGTCAACGATATGGACGAGCTTTATTTGCGGCTGCCGGGGGAAACCCCCGATGCTCTCGGCTACAGCCTGATCATCATGGGAAACCCGAGCGGCAATGAATGCGATCGCTTCGCCTGGTACTGCGAGCGCTGCCTGACCTTGCTGTTCGAGCGGGTTTGCGAGACGGGCCGGCTCGGCTTCGATGTGTTTTGGAAAGCCGAGCGGCAGGCGGTGTCGGAGTACAACCGAGACGTCGGGCATCGTACTTGTCCGGAATGCGGTTTCATCAATCCCCTCGGTTACTGCTGGGCGGTGAGCAAGGATACCTCTGAGGAGCACGCGGCGCGCGCTCTTTGGTAAGCTCGCGTTGACTGATGATCGTATGAGGATCCCCGATCCGGTCCTGCATCACTCCCTGGAGCTTTTTCCTGACGGCGCCAATGGAAATCATTTTGGCGAGTGGCAAGAGGCGGGACTCTATTGGTTATGGTCCGGCGCGATGCTCGTCGGAGATTCGCCCCGCGTCGTTTTGGAAAGAACCGGAAAGGAGATCGTCGAGTTTAGAGCGGAGGCCCATCTCGCGCATCCGATCCTTGCGGGCAAGCTCCACCATATCAATCATCTCTTTGGCTATTGGCAGGAGTCGGATGCCGACCGGATCTGGCTCCAGATTCCGCGGGAAGAAACCGTCGTTCATGCTCTCGTGTGGGGCGGAAAAAGCGGCGTGCATGAACAGGATCGTCTGTTGTGGTTTTGTCCGCGCTGCGGGGAGCGCATAGCCGATCGGCTGCTCGAAACCGGCAAACTGGGTATCGAAGGATTTATCGCGGAGCAGCTCGCTGCCGTGAGGCAATTCAACTCCGACGCCGAGAAGCGCAAGTGCAGGAGCTGCGGCTTCGTTCACCCGGAGGCCTACGGCTTTTATCCGCGGGACGACACCGCAGCGGAAAAAGCTTCGCGGGAGCGCTGGTGAGCATGAGCGGGCTCGCGCGGATTTGCCCGGCCGCCGAGGTGCCTGCGGAAGGCGCCAAGCTCGTTGCGCTGGATCAACGCGAGCTCGCCATCATCGCCCACGGCGGAAAATATTACGCGGTCGAGAACTCTTGTCCGCACAAGGGCGGGCCCCTCGGTCTCGGCCAGGTAAAGAACGGAGTCATCACCTGTCCGTGGCACCGCTTCCGGTTCGAGCTGGAGAGCGGGAAGAGCGTCACCAATCCGGCAATGCGAGCAACCATCCATCGCCTGGTCGTCGAGCAAGGAGACTTGCTGATGCAAACAATCGAACGTACATGAGTGCCTCATGAAATATTACAAAGACCTTCACGAATACCTCGCGGCGCTGGAAAAAGCCGGGAAGCTGACGCGCATCCAGAGCCGGATCAACAAAGACAGTGAGATCCATCCTTTGGTTCGCCTGCAGTTCCTCGGACTGCCGGAAGAACAGCGCACGGCCTTCCTCTTCGATAACATTACCGACTCCAAGGGAAAAAAATACCCCATGCCGTACGTGGTCGGCTGCGCCGCCGCCTCGCGCGAGATCTACGCGCTCGGTATGATGTGCGACGCCGATCAAATCGGCGACAAGTGGCTGCACGCGCAGACCCATCCGGTTCCGCCCAAGCTGGTGGAGCGCGGCCCGGTGCACGACGTCGTGATTCAGGGCGAAGCGATCAAGAAAGAAGGCATTTTGATGCTGCCGATTCCGATCTCGACGCCGGGATTCGACAACGCGCCCTACACCTCGGCGTCGAATTGGATCACGAAAGATCCCGAGACCGGCGTGCGCAACGTCGGCAACTACCGCGGCCAGGTGAAGGCGCCGGACCGCTTCGGCATTTTTCCCGGACCGAATCAGGGCGGGCGCAAGCATTGGGACAAGTGCCGCGCCAAGGGCATTCCGATGCACGCCGCCATGGTCCTCGGCGCGCCGCCCAACATTTCTTACGTCGCGATCTCGAAGTTCGCCGACGACGTCGACGAGCTGGCGGTCGCCGGCGCTATCGCAAATGAACCAGTGGAAATCGTCAAATGCAAGACCGTGGACCTCGAAGTCCCGGCGCACGCGGAGATCGTGGTCGAAGGGATCATCCCGAGCGACTTCGTCGAGCCGGAAGGCCCCTTCGGCGAGATGACCGGCTACATGGCGTCGCGCGAGACCAACCCCTACATGGAAGTCACCTGCATCACCTACCGAAAAGACGCCATCTGCCAGGGATTCTTGAGCCAGTTTCCGCCCAGCGAGTCGAGCAAGATCCGCCAGATCTCGTGGGAGCAGGTGATCTTCAAGATGCTCACGGTGGACTTGGGGATGAAAAACGTCCTGGACGTGGTGTTTCACGAATGCAGCGGCAGTTGGGGCTTCTGCGTTATCCGCATGAAGGAGCCGCGCCCGGAGCAGAACGAGAAGATCATGAAAGCCGTGTCCGAGAGATTGTGGGGCGGCAAGATGATCGTGCTCGTTAATGAAGATATAGACCCGCGGAACTTGGAGTCCGTCATCTGGGCGATGAGCTTCCGCATGCAGCCCCATCGCGACGCGCAAACCCTGCGCTCGAAGAAGCCGCTGCCGCTCGACTACTCTGTAGCGCCGCCGGCCGAAGGCGCGGGGAGGAGGTTCGGGGAGGAAGCTCACGAATCCTCGTGCCTGCTCATCGACGCGACTCTCAAGTGGGGCTATCCGCCGACCTCGCTGCCCAAGCGCGAGTTCATGGACCATGCGATCCGTCTCTGGAAACGGGAAGAATTGCCGGCGCTGAATCTCCAGTCGCTCTACTGGGGTTATCCGCTGGGACACTGGCAGCCGGAAGACGACGAGGAAGCGGCGCTGGCGGTGCGAGGGGAATATCTCAAGACCGGCGCCAAGCAGGCTCAACTTAGAAAAAAACCGGAATAGGAGGCGAACATGGAACCAGCCGTCAAAGAAAAGCTTAACCAGCTACGGCGGGAAATCATCCAACCCGCCCCGCTGCTGCACCATCCCGTGGTTCAGGCACGGATCAAGGGAGAATTCACATTGGATCAACTCTGCGCCGTCGAGATCCAGCACTATTATGAGGCAAAATATTTCTCGACGATCGTGTTGAACACCGTGAAAAACTGCAACGACAATCTCGTCTGGCGCAAATGGATGGCCGAGAACTGGGTCTCCGAGGCCACCGGCGAGAAAGACCACGCAACGCTGATTTTGAATTTGCTCGACGCCTTGAAGGTGCCGCGGAAAAAAATCGACGCCACCGATCCTACCCCCGGCATGCGCGCCTGGCACGAGATTCTCGAGGGCATCACGACGCGGCGCTCCTTCGCCGAAGGCGTTGCCGCGCTCTGGATCGGCGAGCCGGAGTATCCTCAGGTCGCGGCGGCTCTGTATAAGGCCTACCGGGACGTTTACAAGATCGACGAGGCGGCGCTCGAGACCTATCAGTTCCACGCGGATCACGACGCCGAGCACGGCTTGCAGGAAGAGGATATCGTCGTCGCGGCGTTGGAAGCCGATCCCAACGCGTACCCACGGCTCCGTTCCGTCTGCCGCGACGCCTACTCCGCTTATCTCTTTAGCTTCGACGGCTACTGGCAGGCCGCCACGGGCAAGAGAGAATTCTGGAGCGGCGTGAAGCCGTATATTTGAGTCCGAGATTGTTTCAGGACCGGCACCGATGATGTATCAGGGCGGATGTCATTGCGGGCAAATCAAGTTCGAAGTGGAAGGCGACATCGCGCAAGTGATGGAATGTAACTGCACGCATTGCAGCAGGAAAGGCTATCTGCTCTGGTTCGCGCCGCGGGAAAAGCTCAAGCTCCTCACTCCCGAAAATAATCTAGCGACCTACACTTTCAATAAGCACGTCATCAAGCATCACTTCTGTCCCAGGTGCGGCTGCGCACCGTTCGGGTTCGGCACGGACGCTTCCGGCGCCGCAACGGCTGCCGTCAACGTGCGCTGCGTGAACGGCGTCGAGCCGGCCAAGCTCAAGATCATTCCGGTCGACGGGCGCAGCCTTTAAAAAATTGTCGGGTTGTCGGCTGTGTGTTGAGTTGGTTGAGAAGGGGCGCGAATGCGTCATCGAACCCAAAGCCGCTCAAGAGGTTTGTTAATCGAACACCATGCTCGAAAACGTCACGGCGGAGCCGGTCTCCTGCGTGAAGGCTTGGCTATACTTGAGCAATTTCCCCCGGCTGCCGTCGAGCAGGTGCGTGAGCGAGTAGAGCGGCGAGAATCGCGGACAAATTTGAGAAAATCCGACTCGAATGGAGTCAGCGCCCGCGTTGATCCGAGTTGTACTCGGGATGACGCGGACCGAACAGCAGTCCGTTGTCTTTGTTGACGACCATAGCGGTCGTTGCAAAGCGGGAGAGTTCATGGGTTTAGTCGATCATCGAATAGACGATCTGATGCACGGCGGCGGCGATGAGCGTGCCGATGATGCCGCCCTGCCCGCCTCCTCCTGAGTTGCGAACCGCTTGGGCTTTGCCCGTCCATAGCGTCGCGCCGGTTTCGACGTCCACCAAACGGCCGCTGGCCCGAACGACCGTCGAGGAGGAAATTACGTGGTATTTCTGTCCCCATTCTTCGATCGTAATGTAGAGAACGGCGTCGGCCCCGATGATCTCCTTGATTTTATCCAGCAGGACGCCGTGCATCTCATCGGGAGTCGGCAACCCGTTTTCCTTCATAAACGCGTCGATCACCGCGACCGGAAAGATGTAATAGCCGGCCTCAGCCAGAGGGCGTGACGCCGTGGATAGATAAATGTACGTCGCCTCCACCGCCGTCGATGAGTTCAGCGGAGGAAGCACCAGGATCGAGCGAGGCAGGCGGCTTCGATACAGACTGTAATCGACCTTGGCCGCACACGAACACGCGGCCATCAGAATAGCGAACAGGAGTGAGGCCGTTCCGCGCCTGCTCATTGCCGGCTCATCCGTTGCAAGATGCCGTCGATGAATGCCGCGGATTCCGGAAACAGATTTTTCTCGGTTTGGAACTCCTGCTGGGCGCCAGCCAGATTGCCTTGCTGGTAATAGATATACCCCAAATGGGCGTGAACTCCCGGCGGGACTGGTTTTCCTTCCGCGCGGGCTTTGTCGATGTCTTCGGTAAGTTTGGCCGCTTGCGTGCCCGGATCCGCTTGGCCGGGCTTCATATACATCTCGTAGACTAAATCTTCGTATCGGCCCCACGAGTACAGAGGCTTCGCGCACCCGCCAAGCGTTCCGATGGCTGCGATGAGAAGCGCGAGCCGGAAAGCGGGCACGATCTCACTTTCCTTTCGCAGGGCTCCAGCGGCCGCGCTCAAGACCAGTGACTAAATTGTTGACCGCTTCGGTGATCGCGAGGTTTAGCACCTTGCCGTTCAACGTGGCGTCGTAGCCGGCAGCCGAGCCGAAGCCGATGACTTCGCGGTTACTCAGGTCGTATTCTCCCGCGCCTTGAACGGAGAAGATGATCTCCGAGGTATGGACATCGACGACGTTCAACGCCACCTTGGCATACGCGAGCTGCGTCTTGCCATATCCGAGAATCCCGAATAGCTGCGTATCTCCGGTCACGCGCCGGCCAAATTCCGTCACGTCGCCGGTGATCGCGACCTGCGCCCCCTGGAGATCCTGCGTCTCGCCGCGAAGCTTCGCCTCTTGAGCGATCTCGCTCATGTTTTCCCTATCGACCACCACGAAGCGCCCGGTCTGTTGCAGATGCGTCTTGAGCGCCGTCTTGGCTTGATTGCCGAGCTGGTCGACGCCGCTGGAAAAGATCCCCTGCATATAGGTGGATCGGTTTTGGAATTTGCCGACGACCAGCACGAACTTGGGACCGGCGTACGCCGTGCCGGCGCTCGCGGTCGTTTCCGGCGTCACCGTGCGGTGGGATTCGATGGCGCAGCCGGCAAAAATTACCAGCGCGAGAGCCCACCTGACGGCGCCAATTCGCCAATGCCGTGCGTGATTAATTTGCATAGAAACGCCTCCCAAATCCGAATCGCTTGGAGCCGGTAAGGTAACCGATGAATAGGCTCGTGTCAACTTTGGGATTAACCTTTGGGATTAACTAAAGGCAGAGCTCTCTCACTCGAACACCATGCTGGTGAACGTCACGGCGGAGCCGGTCTCCTGCGTGAAGGCCTGACCGTACTTGAGCAACCTTCCCCGGCTGCCGTCGAGCAGGTGCGTGAGCGAGTAAAGCGGCGCGAAGCCGCAGATACGGCGGCGGTCTTCGTCCTTGGCGATCTCGTGAAAGAAGCCTTCGGAGTCGAGCGCGGCAACTTTTTTGATCAACGTCTGATCTTCGGCTTCGACCCACTGGAGAAAACCGGGCGTGATCGGGTCGCGGTCGCCGAACTGCGCGCCGACGTGCGCCAGGTCCACGCCGGCGACAAAACAAATGCGCCTCGATTCTTTCGCCACGAGGTCGGCCAACGCCTTGAGAAAGTCGCCGATGCCCGGATCTCTTTCAGGAAGACTGCGGCTCTGAATGTTGGAGTGAAACGATGTCACCAGAATCGGCACGATCTTGAAGTCGCGCTTTTCACCCGTGAGCCGCGCCCGCAGCTCGGCGACGTACTTCAAATAGACGACTTGAAACTCCAGCGAGTGTTCGGTGCGGTGGAGATGCTCTTCGCTAAAAAGATTGCGTCGATACGCTTCTCCCAGCCGGCGCAGAAATTCCTTGTCGGTCTCCACTTTCCCGAGCGGCGTGGCGAAATCTTTGAGCGTCGCGACGAAAGGACTTTCTCCGCCGCAGTGCGACGTGCCGAGTAAAATGTAAAGGTCGGCTCCCGGACGTTCGACCAGCTCTTTGTAAGCCCACGCGTAGCATGGGCCGCCGCGATGAAAGTCGATGTGCGGCGCGACGATTGCCTTCGGCGTGGAGCCGTTTCCGTTCACCTGCGCTTCGCCCGGCCCGTCGGCGTGTTGAAAATGACCGCGGAGCTGCGCTTCGAGCTTATCCGCCTCTGCGCCATAAACCGTGCCGGCATGGGCCGGAGCGCGGACCGGCTGGCGGCGGAATTCATCGGCTATTTCTTCCTGACGATCGAGGAAGCGTTGATTGTAGAGATAGAACTGCTCGTCGAGAGTATCGATCATCTTTTTAAGATCGTCGATGGATAAAAGTTGCCCGACTCGCCGGCGATAGGTCTCCTGGATGTCGACCAACGAGTGCTGTCCATCGAAGTGGCTCAAGACGAAATAGCCGATGGGCGTGATCACCAAGGGCTGAGAGAGATGCTGCGGGTCTCTGAGGCAGATGAAGGTCTTTCCTTCCTGCTGGATGGGAAAAGCCTCGACGGGCCGAAGCCGCGGACGATCTTCCATCCGTCTTAAATGCCGGTTTTTTTCGTTCTCCGCAAGTGCCGGCTTTACACGTTCAAAATCGTGCTTGACGCGCCGCAGCGGTTTAGAGTATGGGTTGCGCAGAGTTTTCAATTCCGGGATTAGGAACACGCCTATGGCGCTGCTCATACCCCTGAGGACAAGCTTCACAAAAGCGAGATTTAAACGGCGCAACAGACTACACGCGCTTAGCAGGATGGTCGGCAACACCCAGCCGGCGAAAATTTAGAACTACACAGAAGGGGACACAGTGAACAACCGCAAATCGCTGCTGATCTTCATGGCGCTTGTTTTCGGCCTGGTCGTCGCCGAAGGACAACCGGCTGAGCGAACTGTTCCACGCTCTAGGGAGCCGACGGACGAGAGCCGATCTCCAAAGAGTCCGTGCCATGCATTCGTTGATTATGGACAGTTTGACCCGAAGCGCGTCGACGCGTTTCTTGGTTTGTATTTCCAGAACACGACGGGACATTGGTTTTCCTGGTTTTCTCCGCTGGACAAGCGCGCTCAAGAACTCGACAAGCGTATTCTCAGCGCCGCGTTGAGTCCGGCCGAAAAGATTCAAGTCTTCAAAAGACTGGCGCCAAGAGCGGAGGACAGTCGGTTTCGGGCCCAGACCGATGAGAGGAAAGAGTTGCGGATGGAACGTCTCCTCCTTTCGGTCGAACCAAAAGACCTGCCTTTGTTCAAGTTCGCCCTGGAGCATGACGGGGACTACAAGGATCTCGAGGAGTACGTGTTCCACGATATCGACAAAAAAGAGTATCGCGATCGCATCATCCGGCATTTCCGAAAAACAGCTGAGCAGGTCGGCATCATCGGCATTAAAGTCCTTTCGGACGTGGATGACACGATGTATGCCAATCTCGTTGATACGCGATATCCGAAGGGAACGTTCTACCCGGGAGTCCTGGAGTTCTACGATTCATTAAAACATGAGCCTTTTGAGCTGCGGGCAATTCCTTTAACGACTCTTTCGGCCCGGCCCAATCCGATCGCCGGCAAATTGGAGGAGGCTAGCCTCAATCGCTTGGTGGAGTTGACGAAAGGAAGATTATGTCCCAGCGCGTTGTCAGGAGCCCTTGTTAGTTCAACCGCGGGCACAGTTGAAACCGTTCTGCGGTCACGCGAAGAACTTGATCTTCTATCTGATGAGATTCCCCACGATCAAGAAGAGAAGATTGGCGAGGTCAAGTTCAAGAATTTTTCGAGCTTCTCAGAACTCTATCCTGAATACCGCTACGTGTTCGTCGGCGACTCGGGGCAGGCCGATGCCCTGACGGCTCAACGGATGCTCACCAAGGCATCGAAAGGGACAACGAGGGTTGTCGCTACCTTTATTCACAACCTCACAAAGGCAAGTCCGTCGTTTAAAAAGCTACCCTCCGACATTTTAGTCAGCAAGAGCTCCGCTACCGGTCGAGGGGTAATCGTTTTTAGAAACTACATCGACGCGGCTATAGTCGCGCACATGCATTCGGTGACTCTTGAGAATTTGGTTACAGCGCGGGAGCTTGCAAGAATCACCAGGGCGTCGCTCGAACAGTTTAAAAAGATTAATTTCCGGGGTAACGAGGCTTCTGAACTTCGGAAACAGTACCGGCAGGATGCCGAAGAAGCTTACCGGCTTTTGACCAAGGGCCCTCGGAAGCCATCTCCTCTTGAGGAAGATCTGAAGAAAATCCGCCGTATGTTGGATGAAGGGTTATAGGAGGCGCGTCATGTCACAAGCCGATTTCACCCCCAGCACAGAGTGGAAGGAAGTTGTCGAGCCCGGCGAGCAGGCGCTATTCGAGGGTTTTGTGCGCGACATCGAGGACCAGCAGAAAACAGCACAGCAACCAAACGGACCGTTGCGCCGCGGTTTTCACGCGAAGCTCCACGCCGGACTGATGGCCGAGTTCCACGTCCTCGCGGACCTGCCCACGTATGCTCGCTTCGGAGTATTCCGAGAGACGCGGGTTTTCCCGGCGGCGGTTCGATTCTCCAACGGGAAGCCGACCCTTAATCCGGATAAGCGTCGTGAGCCGCGGGGTATCGCGATCAAAGTAGTGGGAGTCCCCGGACGCAAATTGCTGCCGGGCCAGGAGGATGCCGTGACCCAGGACTTCCTCGCCACGAGCCACTCGGTCACCTCGACGGTCCGCAGCGCCCGGCAGTTCATCGCCTTCATCCGGGCAACGCGTAATCCCTCTACGCTCCTCTTCACACTGTCACGCGCGGTGGGCTTCCGCGAGATGCTGCGCATCTTATTTGCGTTGCTTCGCACCGTTGTTTTCAGCAAGGTGCGCAGCATGGCCACCGAGGAGTACTCCAGCACGGCGCCCATCAAGCTGGGACCACATGCGGTGAAGTTCACGGTGCGACCCGCGGAGGGGACCGAGGCAACAGGGAACCGTGCTCTAACGGATGACTTCTTGCGTGACGAGCTGGCCAATCGGTTGCGAAAAGGGGACTTGGTGTTGGACTTCCTCGTACAGTTCTACGTAGATGATAGACGCACCCCGATCGAGGACACCTCCGTCCCATGGAAACCCGCCCACACACCGCTTGTGAAAGTCGCGCAAGTGCGCATACCCCGATGCGACCTGAACAACCCCGCTGTCCAAGCGCTGAGCCAGAAGGTAGACCAGATGTCGTTCTCCCCATGGCACGCGACGGAGGACCACCGCCCGCTGGGCAACGTGATGCGCGCCCGGCGGGTCGCCTACAAGGCAAGTGCAAAACTCCGGGGTCACAGTCCCGAACCGACCCACTTGACACCCTGAGCACAGCCAGACCCGACGACAGAATAGATGATCTCACGGTAGGCCGAGATTTAGAAGCCGAACCAGACTTATTATTTAGATACTGGCAGCGACGACTTGAGGGTTCAGCGATCCGGCAGCGGGTCGGGGCCGGCGATCTTTTTAAATAGCGTTACAATCTCAGGGTCGCGCGGCGCTTCCGCTACGATCCGCTGAAGCTCTTCGGGCATAACGGGAGTCGCTTCGTCTCCGGTCGCTTTGCGGTAAGCCGCGAGAAAGGCGGAATCTTTAAACGCCTTGCGCATTGCCTCACGGAGAATCTCAGTCTGCTCTTTCGGTGTGCCGGGAGGCAGTAACAAGGCGGAACCGGTCAGGCGGAACGTGCGCTGCAAGGCCAGCAATGCGCGTTCTTTATCGGACTTGGCAAACGATTCGAGTTCCGGCAGGTGAGCGAAGCGCGGATGGTGGTTTCCCTTGGGAGTTTCAAGGACGGAGTGAAAATTCGCCAGCCCTTTTTCCAACAGCTCCGGCGTCCGCTGCAAAACGGAGCCGGCCAGATGCGCCCTGCCGTCGACCTCGCCGCGCTGGAGCGCGATGTCGATCTCAGGCCCGGAATAGCCCACGACGAATTTCGGTTCTTTGAGGCCGAGTAAAAATGCGAAAATGCGCCCGGTGTTGTAGATCTGGTGTCCCACGGCTTGCGCGCCGATCCTGATTCCCGACGCCGCGCGCAGCTTGTCGATGTTTGAAAAGCCGGCCTCCTTTCGAGTCAGAAAGACATGCTGCGTCGAGCTGTCCGGCGCTCCGAGATAAATGAACTTGTCGACATCGTACAATACTCCGCTCTCGCCCAGAATCGCAGCCGCGACGAGCGTCGTGCTCATGCTTCCGATGGTCAGACCATCGGGCCGCGCCGATCTGTAGACGTGGTTGGCGGCCTTTCGCCCGCCCCCGCCCGGCATATATTCGGTGACGATCGTCGGATTTCCCGGAATATATTTCCGAAGATATGGACCCAACGCTTTGACCCGCACGTCCGATGACCCGCCGGCATCCGTGCTGACGACGATCGTGATCGTCTTGCCATGATAAAAAGGCGATTGAGCTTGGACTGGAAGGAGCCAAATAGAAAACAGAAAAAAGACGAGCACCAGTCCGCTCCAAAAGAATTTCCGATTCACCGGAACCTCCGTGTCAGGGTGGATTACCGTTTCGAGCCCGCTCCGAATTAAATGGGTCGTCGCTGAGCAGCCGAACACTACCGAACAAACACTTGCCGAGTCAAACGAGCGACTTTGATAAGAGCTATGTCGATGCGAAGGTGAGGCCCTCGGGAGCAATCTTCGACCGGTCGCAGCCGCGGATATCCTCTCCGGTCATGTCTGCAAGCTTCTTTCTTCATTGGAAAATCGCTGTTACAAAGAATGCTTCACACGAGTTCGACCGGTAAGGAGGAGATCATGAAAGAGTTCCAAGGCCGCGTGGCCGTCATCACCGGCGCAGCCAGCGGCATCGGTCGCGGCCTTGCGCGGCGATGCGTCCGAGAAGGCATGAAAATCGTGCTCGCTGACATCGAGGAGGCGGCGCTTCACCGCACCGCAGCCGAGTTGAAAGGCGCCGGCGCATCGGTACTTGCGGCTGTGACGGATGTATCCAAGGCCGGCGATGTGGATGCCCTCGCGCGTAAGACTGTGGAGACCTTCGGCGCGGTTCATCTTCTGTGCAACAACGCCGGCGTGGGCGGTGGAACTACGGTTTGGGAAAGCACTCTTGCAGATTGGGAGTGGCTTCTGGGGGTCAACCTGTGGGGCGTCATTTATGGGGTGCGGGTCTTCGTCCCGATCATGCTCGCGCAAGACATGGATTGTCACATTGTCAACACCGCTTCAATCGCGGGGCTGACCGCTTATCCCGGTGCCGGAATTTACAAGGTCACCAAGCACGGCGTCGTCACACTCTCGGAAACGCTCTATTACGAGTTAGCCGAGCGGGAGGCGAAGGTGCATGTCTCGGTGCTATGCCCAAGCTGGGTCAACACGGCCATTTTGGATGCGGCACGCAATCGACCGGCCGCGCTACGGAACGATCCGGCTGAAGAGAAGCTCTCTCCCAAGCTCGCAGCCCCGACCCAAGCCAGGCGGCAATCGGTCCAAAGCGGGATGGCGCCCGACCAAGTGGCCGAGCGCGTCTTCACCGGCATAAGGGACAACCGCCTGTATATTCTTACCCATCCTGAAACCAAAGAGTGGGTGCGCGGACGAATGGAGAACATTCTCGCCGAGCGGAATCCTCCGCTGCCGGAGCTATGAGCGACGATGTTTTGCGCTGGCCAGTATACTCAGTAGTTAGCCGGCAAAGAGGGATCTGTTCTGTATGGATAGCTCTACGTTATTGGGAATCGTCGGTGTCGCTGCCACCATCATTTTAGGAGGGTGGACTCTTTACCTTGCGCTTGCTCGCCGCTACTTTGGCCGTATTTCATTTGTAAAAGAAGAGTGCATCGGATTATTTGACGAGATTGCAAAGAACTTACCCGGATTGTCGATCCGCTATCTCAATCAGAAACCAAGCGGACAGCGAGCGTCTTGATCCGTGGCTTTGCGGCCATCGCGTTGTTATCCTTTCTTCTTTACCCGACCGGAAAAGTCTTCGAGATGAAAACAGCGCGGTGGGACGGCGGCGAGGTCAGGCAGGTCAAGGAGAAGAGCCTCAGCGCAAAGGCCTTTGAGTGGGGCGTTGAAGACCTCACTTCAGGGAAAGTTTCCGTGGGCCTTGGAATATTGTTCTCGCTGCTTAGCTTGCTTTCATGGGCTCGGACGAAAGAGTAGCGCTTCGCCCATTATCCTGGAGATTGGGGCTCAGAGAACTTTTTTCTAAGATACAGGCGAAAACGATAACCGGGCTGCGGCGCGGTAGGATGAAAAAAAGGTTCCGTGACCCCCATTTTCTGCTCCGCGATCTGCCGCTCCCCGCGCTTCATCGTCCAGTCGTGGTTCCAGCGAAAGATTGACTTCAAGAGCGGCGAGAGAATTTTTACGAGCGGTTTTTCCGCCCGAGGATTCCATCCCATAGAAATAAAAGGTAAAATTTCGCTGAACCCTTGCTTTCAGACCGATCGTTGGTAGTGACGTTTGAACTCGGTGTTCGGCTCCCTATAATGATCCGCGTCTGTGGACATCAAGCTGTAAGGCGTTTACCATAGAGGCAAACAAAGTTCGGGAGGTGTCAAATGGAGGTTAGAGAAGCCCAGGTTGTGGATCCCACTCATTTAGAGCTTGCTCAGCCTATTCAGGTGCCGCCAGGAGCAAAAGTACTGGTCACTATAGGCGTTCCGGAATTGATGGCAGAAGAACATCAAGCGTGGATTCAAATGTCCACTCAAGGGCTGGCTTCGGCTTACGGGCCGAATGAACCGGAGTATTCCTCAGACTTGATCAAAACCCCTAATCCAGAGTTCCGGCCGTGAACGAAGGAGAGGTAATTCTGACTCCAATTCCGCAGGCTGATGGACAGGTCAAAAATCGCCCGGCGATCGTTTTACGCGAATTCCCTCCCTTCCGGGACCTGCTGATATGTGGAGTCAGCACTCAGGTGCAACATTTGGTCCCAGGCTTTGACGAACTGATCACATCCAAAGACGGAGATTTTACCTCAAGCGGCTTGATGGCCGATTCGGTCATCCGGCTGGGGTTTCTCGCTGTTGTGCCTCGCAAAGCCGTGGCGGGAAGCATCGGCAAGATTGGCGGCGAGCGGCACCGTCGTCTGCTCCAAACATTAAGCGCGTACTTGGTGAAAAACCTGAAATAGATCTCGCCCTAGAGGAAAAAAGGGGATCGCGCCAAGGAAACTTGGGAAAGGGGGAAGAGATGTAGAAAACAACTCGGAAACCTTTCAGTGAAACCTTGCAGGTAAGCAAGCCTGTCCGGGAAGGCCTAACCCGCTCCCGGAAGCGAGTCTTGCGC
>DASXUF010000026.1 GCA_036504975.1 Candidatus Binatia bacterium
TCATGGGGAAAAATATTTTCATCAGAAATCTCCGGAAAAACGATCTCGGCGCGATCGTCGACATCGAAGAGCGCGTCACGGGAATCGCCCGGCGCGAATACTGGGAGAAGCGGATCGAGATCTCCGAGGCGATCCGGCCCCACTGGACGTCGCTCGTGGCCGAGGCCGACAACCGGGTCGTCGGGTTTGTTTTCGGCCGCGCGGGCGAATTGGAGTTCGGCCTGCCGGGAACCGTCGCCTGGATCGAGATCATCGGCGTCGATCCCGCCTATCGCCATCAGGGAATCGCGCGCGCGCTGCTGGAGCAGTTCACCGCCTCGGCGGAAGACCACGGCATCAAGACGATCTTCACGCTCGTCAACGACGACCAGCGCGAGATGAAAGAGTTTTTCAACCGGCTCGGCTTCGCGCAGGGAAAGATGCAGCACTTTCAAAAGGAGACGGCGGCCTGACGTATGGAACGTTATCTCGAACGGGAGCAGACCGTCCTGCGCCGCCGCGTGCGCTCGTGGGTGGCGAAGAATCTCTCCTCCCACAACGGCAACGGCGCGGATATCGACGGCGAAGCGCGCCGCCTGGTGAGCCGCCTCGGCAAGGACGGTCTCCTGGCCTACGTCGCGCCGAAAAAGTTCGGCGGTGTGCGCGAGGAGGTTCAAGCACGCGACCTGTGTTCGATCCGCGAGCAGTTGGCCTGGGGGTCGGCCCTGGCGGACACCATGTTCGCGGTCCAAGCTCTCGGAAGTTATCCGATCCTTCTCGCCGGCACCAAGGAACAGAAGAGCCGCTACCTTGCGCCGCTCGCCAAGGGGAGCGCTATCGCCGCGTTCGCCCTGACGGAGCCCGAAGCCGGCTCGGATGTCGCCTCTCTACAGACGCGCGCCGTCAAGAACGGACGGGGATACCGCTTGACCGGCGTCAAGCATTTCATCTCGAACGCGGGCATCGCGCAGACCCACGTGGTCTTCGCATCGACGGACCCGGAAAAGAAAGGCAAAGGCATCACCGCCTTCATCGTCGAGGCGGGCACGCCGGGTTTGATTCTCAAGGAAAAAACCGCGCTGCTCTCGCCCCATCCGATCGGAGTGCTCGCGTTCGCGGACTGCTTCGTGCCCGAGGGCCGCCGGCTGGGCCGCGAAGGCGACGGATTGAAGATCGCGCTCCGCACCCTGGACGCGCTCCGCTGCACGGTCGGCGCCGCCGCCGTGGGCCTGGCCCAACGCGCCCTGGACGAAGCGCTCGGCTACAGCCAACACCGCCGCCAGTTCGGCCAGGCCCTTTCGGGTTTTCAGGCAACGCAGTTGAAGCTCGCGGATATGGCGACTGAGATCGAGGCCTCGCGGCTCCTCGTCTATCGAGCCGCGGCGGCCAGCGATCGCGGCGAAGCGGACCTGGCGCTCAAATCCGCCATGGCGAAACTCTTTGCCACCGAAGCCGCGCAGCGGACCGTCGACCAGGCGGTGCAGATTCACGGCGGCAACGGCGTCGTCTCCGGCAATATCGTGGAGCGGCTCTACCGCGACGTCCGCGCGCTGAGAATCTACGAAGGGACTTCCGAGATCCAAAAACTCGTGATCGCAAGAAATTTACTGAAGAGGGAGCAGACGCATGGACTTTGATCTCACCGAAGAGCTGGCGGCGGTGCGCGAGCTGGCGCGGGAGTTTTCCGAGAAGGAAATCGCGCCCAAGGCGGCCGAGGACGATCGCGAGCACCGCTTTCGCCGCGATCTGGTGGAAAAGATGGGCGAGCTTGGATTTTTCGGCTGCACCCTGCCGGAAGACTGCGGCGGCAACCATTTGGGCTTTCTCGCGCTCGCGATCATCGCCGAGGAGATCTCGCGCGCGCACAGCGCGATCCGCGTCTACATCAACATGCAGAGCGGCCCCGCGACGACGATCGCGGACTTCGGCGCCGCCGAGCAGAAGAAAAAATGGATTCCGCCGCTCGTACGCGGCGAGACGATCGGCTGCTTCGCGATCACCGAGCCCGACGCCGGCTCGGACGTCGCGGCGATGCGCGCGACGGCGGCGCGAAAAAACGGCGGCTACGTCCTCAACGGAACGAAAACGTGGATCTCGAACGCGCCGGTAGCGGACGCGGGAATCATTTTCGCCTACACCGACCGGCCGCTGAAGCACAAGGGCATGTCGGCCTTTTACGTCGATCTCAACCAGAAGGGCGTAAGCCGGAGAACGCTGGAAAAAATGGGCGCGCACGCTTCGCCCACCGGCGAGCTGACTTTCGACAACGTTCCGGTGCCGGCGGAAAACCTGATCGGTCGGGAAGGCGAGGGTTTCAAGATCTGCATGACCCACTTGAATCACACGCGCCTCACCTGCGCCGCGGGCGCCGTCGGTCTCGCGCGCGCCGCGCGCGAAGCCGCGGTCGCTTACGCGAACCAGCGCGAGCAGTTCGGCCAGAAAATAGGCATGTTTCAAATGAACCAGGATCTGATCGCGCAGATGATCGTCCACGAAGAGAGCGCGCGCGTCCTCGTCTATCGCGCGGCGTCGCTGGCAGACCAGGGCCGGCCGCACAGTTTGGAGACGACTATCGCCAAATACGCCGCGGCGGAAGCCGCGGCCTTCAATGCCGACGCGGCGGTAAAGATTCTCGGCGCTTACGGCTACTCGACCGAATTTCCCGTCGAGCGCTATCTACGCGACGCCAAGTCGTACCAGATCGTCGAGGGCTCGGCGAATATCTTGAAGCTCATCATCGCCCAGGATGCCCTCGGCTACAGGAGGGCCAACCGATGACCGCCGAATCGTCCGCGCTCGCCAGGATCGCGCCGCCGCCGAACGGTAACGACGCAGAGCCGCTGCCGCAAAAACAAGCGCCCGCGCCGGAGACGATGGAAACGAAGCTGAAAGAATTGGAAGAGCGGCGCCAAAAAATCCAGCAGGGCGGCGGGCCGAAGCTCCAGGAGAAGCAGCGCGCGCAAGGCAAGATGACGGCGCGCGAGCGCATCGACTACCTCCTCGATCCCGGAACTTTCGTGGAGTTCGATCTGTTCGCGCGCCACATCGGCGGGGACTACGGCCTCGACAAGGCCGAGGTCCCCGCCGACGGCGTCATCACCGGCCACGGCAAGATCGACGGCCGCGACGTGTTCGTCTACTCGGAAGACTTTACCGTGATCGCGGGCACCTACGGCGAGCGCCACGGAAAGAAAATCTGCAAGACCGTCGATCTGGCGCGCAAGATGGGCGCGCCCGTCATCGGCATCAACGACTCGGGCGGCGCGCGCGTCACCGAAGAGATGGGCTCGCTCAGTGAATACGGCCAGCTCTTCTTCCGCCACGTACGCGCTTCGGGCGTCATCCCGCAGATCGCGCTCGTGATGGGACCGGTCGCCGGCGGCCAGGCGTATTCGCCGGCGCTGATGGATTTTATCTTCATGGTGAAAAAGACGAGCTACATGTTCATCGCCGGCCCGCCGCTCGTCGAGGCCGTCGTCTTCGAGAAAACGACCAATGAGCTGTTGGGCGGGCCGGCGATTCACGCGCGCGTGAGCGGCGTCTCGGATCTCACCGCCAACGACGACAGAGACTGCCTCGACCGGACCAAGCTTCTCTTGAGCTATCTCCCGTCCAACAGCGGCGGAGCGCCGCCGATAAAATTGATCGGCGACGACCCTGACCGGCGCGACGAAGATTTACTGACGGTCATTCCCGCGGACCAGAAAAAATCCTACGACATTCACGACGTGGTCCAGCGCATCGTCGATCGCGAAAGCTTCTTCGAGATCAAAAAAGATTACGCGCCGAACCTCGTCGTCGGCTTCGCCCGCTTTCACGGCCGTCCCGTCGGCGTCGTCGCCAACAATCCGAAATTTCTCGCCGGATGTCTCGACGTGAACGCCTCCGACAAAGGCTCGCGCTTCATCCGTTTTTGCGACGCCTTCAATATCCCGCTGGTGAACCTGCAAGATATCCCCGGCTTTTTGATCGGCACCTCGATGGAGCGCCAGGGGATCATCCGCCACGGCGCCAAGATGCTCTACGCCTTCGCCGAGGCGACCGTGCCGAAAATCACCGTCGTCCTGCGCAAGGCCTACGCCGGCGGCTACCTCTCGATGTGCAGCAAAGATCTCGGCGCCGACTTCGTCTTCTCGCTGCCGACGGCGGAGGTCTGCCTGATGGGCCCGGAGGGCGCGGTCAATATTCTTTTCCGCAAAGAGATCGCCGAGGCGAAAGATGCGGAGGCCGTGCGCGGCGCCCGGCTCAAAGAATTTTTCGACAAGTACGTGAATCCTTATTATTCGGCGGCCGAGCAGCACGTCGACGACATCATCGACCCGCGCGACATGCGGCCGAGAATCATCCGCGCGCTCGATCTGTGCGCGGGAAAAACCGACGAGCCGCCGAGAAAGAAGCACGGGCTGATGCCGGTGTGAGTCCTATGAACGTCGCCGAATCTCTCAAGGCCATCTCGCTGCAGACCGGCATTATCTATGGACCCCTGCGCTCGCGGCGGCTCGGCCTCTCGCTCGGAATCAACCTGTTGCCCGAGGATTATAAGCTCTGCTCGTTCAACTGCGTTTACTGCCAATATAGCTGGACCGCGGAGCCGGTGGTCGAGGCGACGCACGCGCTGAAAGATCTGCCGCGCCCGATCGAAGTGGCCGACGCTCTGGAGAAGGCGCTGAAAGCGATCGTCAGAAAACGGCAGAAACTCGACGCCGTCACGTTCTCCGGCAACGGCGAGTCGACGCTCCATCCCGACTTCCCGGCCATCGTCGAGACGGCGCGAAGCCTGCGGGATAAATACCTGCCGCAGGCCAAGCTCGCCGTGTTGTCCAACTCGGCGACGGTGACGCGGCCGGAGATTCGCGCGGCGCTCGACCGCCTCGATTTGAGAATCATGAAGCTCGACGCCGGCAGCGAGGAGATCATCCATCAACTGAACGGGCCGGCGCCGCCGTTTTACCTGAGGGAGATCGTGACCGGCTTGAAAGACTTGAAGGACGTGATCCTGCAATCGCTGTTCGTCCAGGGAAGAATCACCAACGCCGATCCGGATTCGGTCGCGCTCTGGATCGAAAGCGTGCGGGAGATCCGCCCGCTTGCCGTCCAGATCTACACTCTCGACCGCGTCCCGGCGGATGCGCGCATCTGGAAGGTCAACCGGCCGACGCTCGAATGGATCGCGAGCCAGGCGCGCTGGCGCGCCGGCGTGAAAGCGGAAATTTATTGACGCTCGTTAGGAAGACGATGTAAAAGGAGTTTGGATGAGCTGGAAGACCGCCAAGCTGATCTTTTACCTCGGTACCCTGGTCTCGCTCCTGCTCTTTCTTGGACTCACCGTAGACACCCACCGGCAGGTCGAGACCTTGACGAACGCCGACCGCCTCAGCCCTGAGGTGGTTGCCGGCAAGCGCGTCTGGCACAAGTACAACTGCAACGACTGCCATACCATCTTAGGCTTCGGCTCCTACTATGCTCCCGACATGACCAAGGCTTACTGGCGCCTGGGCGGCGAAGGGATCAAGGCCGTGGTCCGTAATCCGGAAAAATTCACCACCTGGCGGAAGATGCCGCGCATTCCCATCACGGAAAAAGAGTTGGAAGATCTGGCGGCGTTTCTTAAATGGACGAGCGAGATCGACACCAACGAGTGGCCGCCGCAAGATCAGAAGCTCCGGCCGGCCGCGCGGCGCGCCGTCGCCCTCGGCCTGAGCCCGGGCGCGACGCTCTTTCAGGAAAAGGGCTGCTTCGCCTGCCATCGCTTGAACGAGACCGGAGGGCTCCTCGGTCCGGACCTGACGCGCGTCGGCGCCCGCTTGCCCTACGAGACGATCGAGAAAGTTCTGGTCGATCCCCGCTCGGTCAAGCCCGACGGGATCATGCCGCCCGCGCCGCTCTCGCGCGAAGAGACGCAGGCGCTGGCCAAGTTTCTCGCGGAGATGAAATGACGACTTCAACCGGGAGCGTTTTATGTCGGTGACCTATCAATCGCAGCGGGTCGCCTATCCTTACTTCGTGATCGCGCTGCTGCTTTTTTTGCTTCAAGTGGTGGTCGGGATCTGGCTCGCCGTTCATTACGCCGTCACGATCCCGCAGTGGCTGGTCGATATTCTTCCGTTCAGCACCGTGCGCGCGATCCACACGAACCTGCTCGTGCTGTGGCTTCTGTTGGGCTTCATGGGAACGACGTATTACATGATCCCCGAAGAAAGCGAGCGCGAGCTTTACAGTCCGAAGCTCGCCTATGTGCAGCTCGGGCTGCTCACCGCCGTGGGTGTAACCGCCATCGTGGGCTTTCTCTTCGGCTGGACCAAGGGCAAGCCGCTGCTGGAGATTCCGTTTCCTCTCGACTATCTGGTCGTGGTCGGCGCCCTGATATTTCTCTTCAACGTCGGCGTCACGATCATCCAGGCGCGCCGCTGGACGGTGATTCAGGGATCTCTCTTCGGCGGACTGGTGTTTCTGGCCGTGATGTATCTGTTCAATCTTCCTTTTTACAACAACCTCACGATCGACTGGTATTACTGGTGGTGGGTGATCCATCTCTGGGTGGAAGGCGCGTGGGAGCTGATCGCGGCGGCGCTGACCGCGTGGATCCTCATCAAGGTCACCAGCGTGCCGCGCGAGACGGTGGAGAAATGGCTCTACGTCGAGCTCGGGCTCTTCCTTTTTACCGGGATCACCGGCACCGGTCACCACTACTATTGGCTCGGCGCGCCAAAATACTGGCTGTGGTTCGGCGGCGTCTTCAGCGCGCTCGAGCCGCTGCCGATTCTCTTGATGGTCGTGGATGCCGGTCACTACGTGCGCAACCGGCGGAGCGAGATCAAAGGCAAGCTCGTCTTCACTCTCGCCAGCGGCATGGCCATTCTCCACTTGATCGGCGCCGGCTTCTGGGGCTTCCTCCACACCTTGCCGCAGATCAATTACTACACGCACGGCAGCCAGGTGACGGTGGCCCACGGCCACATCGCTTTTTTCGGCGCGTATGTCCTTCTGAACATTATGTTCTTCTACTACGCGATGCCGAAGCTCAAAGGATTGGACGAATTCGACGAACGGCGCGGCAACCTGGCTTTCTGGTGGATGAGCATCGCGATGATGCTGATGACCCTCGCCTTCAGCGTGGCGGGCGTGCTGCAAACTTATATCGAGCGCGTCATGGGGCTGGGGTATATGACGGCCCAGGCGCAGATGCGCTTCTGGTTCGCGATCCTCGTTGTCCTCGGCGTTTCGTTGCTCTTCGGCGTCGTCCTGACCGTCGTGGATCTGCTGACGCTGCGACCGGTGCCCGCGCGCCGCGCATAATTGTATTCTTGTAACCTGGCAAGGCGGACGCGCCGGCCAAACGGTTCCGTCTCTTTTTTGACATCCTTTCCCACGGCCTTCCTATTTTTAAGAAAATCAACCGTACCGCCGGTCAAAATGATCCGTGTTTCCAACGCGGTGGCGTAGCGGTCTGTGGCATGCGATTTGCGGCTTGGACTTACATGGAGGCCTACACTTATTCTCAGGAGGTCCATCATGGAACAGCATGCCGCTGAGTCTCAACGCGTGAGTCATGAACATCATCATTTCGATACCGCCACCGAAGCTCTTAAAGCCGAGCACCGGGTGATCGAGAGGGTCCTCGACGCTTTGGAGAAGCTCGCGAAGACCGCCGAAAGCTCTTTGCTGGCGGACTGGGCGAAGGCGATCGACTTCGCCCGCAACTTCGCCGACCAATGCCACCACCTGAAGGAAGAGAAGCTCTTGTTTCCCGCGCTGGAAGAGCGCGGCATCCCGCGCGAGGGCGGTCCGATCGGCCTGATGCTGGCCGAGCACGAGGAAGGCCGGGGGTATGTGCGCGCGATGGCGGCGGCGCTGGAAGCGGCGGCCCGAGATCCGATAGGCGCGCGCATTACGCTGCGCAGAAAGGCCGACGCTTACATACGGCTTCTCCGCGAGCATATACATAAAGAAGACGAAGTTCTCTTCCTGTTGGCGGACGGCGTCCTCAGCTCATCAGAGCAGAAGGAGCTGCTGCGCGAGTTCGAGGAGCACGAGCTCAACGAGATGGGCTCGGGCGTTCATGAGAAGTATCTCGCGATCGTTCATGAATTGAGCTAGGCGACAGCCGAACGCGGCCCCAATTCCTCAACGAAAGGAGGGCAAAATGTTCGCAAGGAATATCATGACCAAAGAGGTCGTCACAGTCAGCGCAGCTGCGACGGTCACAGAGGCGGCGCGGATCCTGACGCAGCAGCAGCTAAGCGGCGCGCCAGTGGTGAACGAACATGGACAAATCGTGGGAGTTGTCTCTGAGACCGACATCGTTGCCAATAAGGGCCGGCAGGTAAAAGATATCATGAGCAAGAAAGTTTTCAGCATCACCGAAGAGACCCCGGTCGAAGAGATCGCTGCGCTCATGATGACGCGCAGGATCAAACGGCTCCCCGTCATGCGTGGACAAGAATTAGTGGGTATCGTCAGTCAAGCGGATATTGTCGCGGTCGTCGCCATAGGGAAACACTTCACGACATACGCGCCGATCTACGATTTGTGATTGGTTCTCGACCCGCGTCAAAGACCGGCCGCCGGCCGCCGGCCGCCGAGCGTTGAGCACAGGCTTGCGTCTCACTGTACCGGGATAAAGTCTCACGCGAGAGCAGTATGTGAAAAGAAAAAGAATTTTTCGCAATCCTGCGAATCGCAAGCCGCATAATCCTAAAATTAGGAAGGGCATGTGGACGAACCCCCCGATCTCGGCGATTTTTCGCTCAATCCCTGGCATATTTAGTGCTCCACCCATCAGTTAGAAGTCCGGTTAAAGGAAATATCGCATGAATAGGATCAAAAAGATCCTCGCGCCGACCGATCTCTCGGAACTCTCGCTGGCGGGGGTCCGTTACGCTCTGGAGCTTGCCCGTAGGTCCGGGGCCGAAGTCGTGGTTTATTACGTCGTCTGGAGCGACGAATTTTTACGCTACGAGCTTTCACACTTGCGATCGCCCTTGTTGGCCCCCGTCCTGCGGAAACACCGCGCTCAACTCGGCGCCTTTCTCGACAGAAATTTTGCCACCATTCTACCGCTGGTCGAGCTCAGGCAGGAGGTCGAGGTGGGAATTCCCGAGAAAAATATCGTAGCTAAGGCCGACGGGGAAAACTTCGACCTGATCGTTCTCTCCACGCATGGACGGGCGGGTCTCTCTCACATGATCACGGGGAGCGTCACGGAAAACGTCGTACGCCATGCCCCCTGCCCGGTGCTCTCGATACGGCCGACGCCGGAGGAGAAAACTGCCAAAAAAGCCGCCTGACCCGGAGACGTCGCCATGAAAACCCTGTCGAGCCCCGTTCCCGATCGAGCCGACCTCACCATCGACGAAGTATTTTTCGACCATGTATGGAGGAGCCGCGCCAGGAGCGGAGAACAGAGGCTCATGCTCGCAATCCTGGACAATGCCGTCGATTCCTTCGCCAAATACGCCGGCGCGGACGACGAAAGGGGGAAAGAAATTTTCACAGAGACCGAGGCATGGCTCCTGGAGCAAAACAATGACTGGATTTTTTCTTTTGAAAACGTCTGCGAGACGCTCGGGATCGATGCATCTTACCTGCGCGCGGGACTTTATCGGCTAAAGAAGATGGAGCATCGAAGAGCCTCGGAGAAAAGCCAACGCCGCCCCGTCGGATCGCGGCCGCAAAGCGAACGACGGGCCGCGTAAGGGATGCCGGGCTGGCTATGATCGAGGAGCTGCCGACGCAGAAAAAATCAAAAGCCGAGGACGGCCACGCCGGCGCCGAGCCCTGCTGCCTGGAAGGCGAGCCCGGGGAGCGCGCCGCGTTGTTAAGCGCGGTGCTCGACAATTCCACCCGGGTCATTTACCTGAAGGACCGCCAGGGACGTTACCTTCTCGTTAACCGGCAGTACGAGCAAATCTTTCATCGGACGTGCCAACAAATTGCCGGCAGGACGGACCATGATATTTTCCCGCGGGAAGTCGCCGAGGCGTTCAGGGCGAATGACGTTAAAGTCCTGGAGGCCGGCGCTCCGTTGGAGTTCGAAGAGGCCGTGCCGCAAGACGACGGCGCGCATATTTATCTTTCCAACAAGTTTCCACTCCGCGACGCCGCCGGCTTCGCATACGCGATCTGCGGCATCTCGGCCGACATCACCGATCGCAAGCGTTCCGAAGAGATCGAGGCGCGCCAAAGAGTGCGGGCGGAAACCTGGCTCGACCGATTGATAGAAACCACCCAGGACGCCGTCGTCTCGATCGATCATAAGGGCCGCATCGTGGTATTCAATCCCGCGGCGGAGCGAATCTTCGGCTACACTAGAGCCGAAGCCGAAGGACGGAACGTCAGCCTTTTGATGGCCGAGCCTTTTGCCAGCGAGCATGAAGGTTATATCGAGCGCTACAAAAGGACGGGCGAGCGACGGGCCATCGGCCTCATCCGCACCGTCGTCGGGAAGCGAAAAAACGGCGAGACCTTTCCAGCCGAGCTCTCGGTGACGGAAGTCACGACCCACGAGGATATCCGCTATGCCGCGTTCATCCGCGACGTCTCGGAAAAATCGCGGCTGCAAAATCAGTTGATCGAGAGCGAGCGGCTGGCGGCGGTCGGGGCTACCGCCGCCAAGCTGGCGCACGAAATCGGCAACCCGCTGAACGGTATGGCGGTGACCGCCCAGCTCCTCGAGCGGCGGCTGGCCCGGCAGGGAGAGCTTGCGGACGAAAACATCGGGTCGGCGCTGCGTCGATTGATGGACGAGATTTCACGCCTCGGCAACCTGCTGCGCGAGTTCAGCCTGCTCTCGCGCCGGGAAAAGTACAACTTCGGACCGGTTTCGCTGTCGGCCGCGGTCGCCGACGTCCTGGCGTTGGAAAAAACGAACTACCGCGCCCTCGGCATTCGCATCGAACAATTTTTTCCCGAAGAGTTGCCCCCCGCTTATGCCGACGCCGACAAGCTCAAGCAGGCGATTTTGAATCTGGTCAAGAACGCCGCCGAGGCGATGCCGCGGGGCGGCGCGCTCACCTTCCGGGGTTACGAATCAGGATCGGAAGTCGTTCTCGAGATCATCGACACCGGTCTCGGGATCCCCGACGGCGTGGATATCTACGAACCTTTCGCCACCACGAAGCCGGATGGGACCGGTCTGGGATTGGTCATCGTCCGGCAGATCGTGTCGGCGCACGGCGGAACCGTCTCCTATACGAGCGAACGAGGAAGAGGAACCGTCTTTCGCGTAAGCTTGCCGCTTGCGGACGCGGATGCAAGCTTAGAACGGAAAACTGGATGTCGGGAAATATTTTAGTCGCCGAAGACCAGGACGCCGCGCGCGTGAGTCTCTGCGAGCTGCTCCGCGAAGAGGGATACCAGGTCCATGAAGCCGCCGACGGCGCGTCGGCGGTCCGTCTTATCGATCAACTGGATCTGGATCTCGTGCTGACCGATCTGAGAATCCCCGGACCGGACGGGCTTCAGGTGCTAAAGCACATCCGGGAAGTATCGCCGCAGACCCTGGCGATTCTGATGACGGCCTACGCCTCCGTCGACACCGCCGTCGAGGCGCTTCACCTCGGCGCCCAGGACTACATTATCAAGCCGCTCATCTTCGCGGACGTGCTCGGCAAGGTTCGCCGTCTCATGGAACACAGGAGCCTGGCGTGGGAAATCCAGATACTCAGGCGCGAAGCCTACAAGCATTCCGCGCCCGACCGGCCGGTGGGGCGCAGCCCAGCGATGCAGGCGATTCTGGCGCTGGTCGAGAAAGTCGCCGCGACCCCTTCCACCGTGCTCATCACCGGGGAAAGCGGCTCGGGGAAAGAAGTCATCGCCCGCTCGATTCACCTGCAGAGCGAGCGCAAGGGCAACGTTTTTCTCCCGGTCAATTGCAGCGCGATTCCGGAAACTCTCTTGGAAAGCCAGCTCTTCGGCTACGTCAAAGGCGCCTTCACGGGAGCGGCGGCTTCGCAGGAAGGGTTGTTTCAAAGGGCGCGCGGCGGCACGATCTTTCTCGACGAGATCGGCGAGATGCCGCTCAGCCTGCAGCCGAAGCTCCTAAGAGTCATCGAAGAGAAAAAAGTCCTGCCTGTGGGCTCTACCAACCCCATCCAGGTGGACGTGCGCATTATCGCCTCGACCAACCGCGATCTCAAAACGGAAGTCGAGGAGGAACGCTTTCGCGGCGACCTCTTCTACCGCCTGAACGTCATCGGCATCCACATCCCGCCTCTGCGCGAGCGGCGCGAGGACATTCCCCTGCTGGTGGAATATCTCGTCCGGCGCCATAACCTGGAGATGAAAAAGAGCTACAAAGGAGTGGACAACCCCACCATGCGGCTTCTGATATCGCTCCCCTGGAAAGGCAACGTCCGCGAGCTCGATAACGTTCTGGAACGCGCGATGATCCTCGGCAGCGGCGAATGGATCGTTCCCGCCGATCTGCCCGCGGGCGACGTGCCGCAGGGCGATTTAAGTTCGGACGGCACGCTGGACGCGGTGCTGAGGGGATGCGAGAGAGTGCAGATCGAAAGATCTCTCGAAGAGGCCGGGGGTGACAAACGGCGCGCCTCAGAGCATCTGGGGCTCAGTCTCTCGACGCTCTATCGAAAAATGGAGAAGCTCGGAATCGACACGAAGTAAATCGCCTTATTTCTTCACGATTAAGACCGGGCAGCGCGCGTACCTGAGCGATCTCTCCGCCACGCTGCCGAGTATGAACCGCTGGAGTCCCGTTTTTCCGTGACTTCCCATGATGATCATTGCGGCGTGAGACTTCCTCGCCACGGCGGCGATCACGTCCGCCGGGTTGAGGCCCGTGGTCAGGAGAGTCCGGCACTGCCGCGGTTTGAGACGCTTCCGCCGAACGAGCTTGGCCAAACTCGCGCGCGCGTTTTTTTCCAACGCGTCCAACACGTCGCCGAAGCCGAACTCCAATGGGAACGCGAGGGCGGTGGAGACCACGTGGAGAAGGAGCAGCTTGGCCTTGTTTTGCCGCGCGAGCCGGATCGCATAATTGAGAGCGGCTCCCGACCCCTTGGAAAAATCTACGGGAACGAGGTACGTTTTTGCCGCCATGGCTCTCCTTTGCTCCGGACGTTATCCGCCGGCTGTTTGTTTTTCGCGGCTCTTTTCCCATACCACCCGCGCAAATTTGTTTCTATGCGACCATTTGTAGGTGACGCTTCCGCCTCTCGCCTTGCCCAAGGACCTTCCCAGGCGCTGCGCGAGCTTCTCCGTGGTGGTCTCGACTCTCAAGCCGTTTTCTTTCTCGACGATCCGGACGATTCTCTCCAACGGGTTTTTCTCTCGCGCTCTCGTCTCCTCGTTCCGCAGCAACTTGAGGACTTCGCGTTTTTCGCCTGCGCCGATTCCGGAGATTTGGACGACGCCCTGCCAGTAGCGGTCCCGCATCTTCTGACACGCGGGACAATAGGTGGGCCTCACCCCGTCGCGAAGCTCGACGCGCTTTAAAATTTCCCGGCTTGGCTCGAGCGTCCAACGGCCGCGGAAATAGATGCACCCGCAGCCGCGGCAGGACAAGAGCCCTTTGGGCGCGCGGCGCGGAAGATAAATATCGCGGGCGACGTTGCCGTTTTTCTTATAACCGGTGTTGTACCTCCTCGTGCCTGAATTCACCGGATCGCCTCCCCCCTGCTGATCAACCTTTCGACCAGCGGCGACAGCGGGCTCCGCGTCACTTCCCTGAGAATGCCTTGCAACTCACCCTCGTCCAACCAGATCCCGCCACACCCCGAGCAGCGGTCCATGGTAAAATCCATAAACCTATACGTATCCAGAGCACCGCCGCACTTCGGACAGCGGAGCGGCGCGGCGTTGGCGCCCTTTTCCATCTTTTGCAGACTGGCCTTGAGCTTCTCGATCAGCTCGCGGTCCTTTTCCGCGAAGTAAATATCTTCCTTGGCCCGCTCGACAAGCCGCATGGTCTCGCCAAACCGATCTTTCTCATTCTCCATCGTCATTCAATTCCCGCATGTTCCATGCCATGCGAAGGCACGGATTTGGCCGCGTTTCAGGCGCGATCGCGTGCTCGTTTTCGCATAAATCGGAACCGGAGAAGACGGAGTTTCACTTGTGCAAAAACCCGCGCGCTTCCCGCCTCCGAATCGCGGATTTTCCGAGGGCATCATTTTTGCTGGATTCATCATCCGGGAGGAGCCGTTTATGGAAACAACAATCGCGATCAGGAGACACGAAGAAAGGCTTCTCAGAAGAAGACAGGAGATCGCCGCGGTCCTCGAGCACCTCAGACAAGAGAGCGAGGAGGTTACTGGGAACCGCCACTTCGATTGGGTGGATCAAGCGTGGGACGATAATGCAGCGCGAACCGTCGATCACCTGACGGAGCTTTACCGAGCTGAACTTGCGGGCGTCGAGCGCGCGATCGCCCGTATACGAAACGGGACCTTCGGCTCGTGCCGCGCTTGCCATCGGCCGATCGAACCGGCGCGCCTGAACTCTTTCCCCCAGACCGAGTTTTGCCGGGAATGCCGCGAGTTCAGAGAGACCTTCGAAGCGGCGGCATAAAAGGAGCCGTTCGTGATCGTCGGCAAACACATGACCGAGAATCCGGTGGTGATCGGACCGGATGATTTCCTTTCCACCGTCCAGGAAAAGATGAAAACCGGAGGATTTCGGCGCGTCCCGGTGGTCCATAATGACAGGCTGATCGGCATCGTGACCGATCGCGACCTGCGTCAATATATGGGTCTACTGGAGAAGATCAAAGTAAATGCCGTGATGACCGTGATTCTGGCAACGGTCTCACCCAGGGATACCATTGAAAAAGCGGCCCAGCTGATTCTCAAGCGCAAGATCGGAGGCCTTCCCGTGGTTGAGGAGCACAAGCTCGTCGGCGTCATCACCACGAGCGATCTGCTCCAGACATTTTTGGACGTGATGGGAGCTTCCGAGGAAGGGACTTCGAGAATCGATTTTTTGACGGGCGGTGAGGAGCCCACCCTGGCGGAAGCGTCAAAAGTCCTCCAAGAGGAAGGAGCTGAGATCTTAAGTCTCGGGACGCATCGGGAGAAATGGGATGGGGACTCGATCTTCTATCTCCGCCTGCGGTCCGCCGATCCCAACCGTCTTGCCGAGATCCTGAAACGGAGAGGCTTTACCGTTCTCGGAGTCCACGCATGAGCCCTCCCCAACGCCCCGGCTCGTAGAAACGGACCATGGCTCAAATGAAAATAAGAAAAATACTTGCTCCCACGGACCTATCCGAATTGTCTAGAGCAGGCCTGAGGTACGGTCTCGAGGTGGGCAAGTCCGAAGGAGCGGAGGTTGTTGTCTATAATGTCGCCGGACCTTCCGAGGACTGGCTGTACAGGCATGATGAGTTTTACACGGCTGATCGGCTCATCGAGAAGCACAAAAAAATGCTTGACGGATTCCTCAAGATTACCTGCGCGGATTTGCTCCCTCAAGTCTCCATTCGGCAGGATGTGGGCTTCGGAGTTTCTTATAAAATGATCGTCAAAAAGGCTAAGGAGGAAAAAGCCGATCTCATCGTCATGTCCACGCACGGTTGGATGGGTTTGCTACACGCGCTGATTGGAAGCGTCACGGAAAAGGTCGTCAGAACGGCTTCCTGTCCCGTGCTATCAATCCATCCGGCGTACACATCCAGAACATCGGGGATCGCCGCCTGAGAGCGAAGGGTCATTATGAAAGTTAACCCTGAAGATTATTCCCTCCTGGCGAAAAGTTTTTATGACGACGACCCTTATACCTCGTGCACAAGCCGTTCATCGTAACGGCCGTCGAACAGCAACGCTGCTCGTGAGCCGCAGCATATTGTTCAGCACGAGTTCGGCAATGCGATAGGCTTCTTGCTCATCGTCCACGACCTCCATCGACGCATCTATGACAGCCCCGACTAAGTCTCCCACGGTCGTGACCAGTGCCGGATCTTCGACATTTTTTCTTAAAGCATTCATCGCATTTCCTCCTGAATTGGTAAGGAGCAAATTTAATACCGGGCGGGGCTTCGCAATATTTCAAACGAAAATCGCGCTTTTTAAGGCTAGCCCGATGCGAGCGCGGCTCGGTTATTCTCAAAGTCAGGAAGAGTTAAGCCCTGAGCACTCGCCGATGCGAAAAACAGGAGAATCGCAGGAATGCAAAGCAAAAGAGACTCGTTTGTGCCAGTTTTGACAAAGAGCCGCCTTAAACTCTCAGGCTTTGATCGATTTTCCTGGCACGCTAGTTGCGGAATATTTTTCTTAGAAAATAATCGAAAAAGGAGATGGCCATGTCGCTACGAGAATTTTGCCAACGCAAAGTCATCAGCATCTCTCCGGAAAGCAATATCTTGGAGGCCTGCCGTCTCATGGAAACGAACAACATCGGCTGCCTCGTCGTTCAGGAGCGCGGCAAGATGTGCGGCATTCTGACCGACCGCGATATTGCTTTGAAGGTGACGGGAGAGAGCAGGAATCCGCAGAAGACCAAGGCGCGGGAGGTCATGAGCCACAGCCCGGTCAGGATCCCGGTGGAGCAGAGCCTTCAACAGCTCACCAACCTTATGCGGGTTCACCGAGTCCGCCGCGTTCCCATCGTTAACGGCATGGATGAGGTGTTGGGGATCGTCACCATGGACGACATTATCGCGTTGTTGAGCGGCGAGATGTCGGATCTAGGCAGGACGGTCGGAGAAATGCTACCGACCGGGACCGCGTAGTCCAAGATCGTCGGGACTGTCGAGGCGGCGCTTGCCGCATCAAATGGATCTCAGCCTTCGGCCGTCCGGTTCAAATGGCTTCTGCTGAGGATTTCCACAACCTCTTCGTCGGTCACCTGAGAGAAGTCTTTGAAAAACTCACCGACCGCCGAAAATTCCGCCGGGCGCTGCAAGCAAACCACCTCGTCCGACTCCGCAGTCATCCGGCGGAGCGTTCGCGGCGGTGCGACAGCCGTCGCCGCGATCAGCCGCTCCGGTTTCTTCGTCCGGATGCTGCGCAGCGCGGCGATCATCGTCGCGCCCGTGGCGATGCCGTCGTCCACGACGATGACGATTCGTCCCGATGGATCAATCGCCGGCCGCAGAGTATACATGGAGCGGCGTTTTTGCAGTCGTTCGAATTGCCTTCGCGCCTCCGCAGCGATGTAGTCCGTGCCGATTCCCAGCTCAGGAAGGCGTTCGGATAGATAAACCTCGCTGGATTCGTCCACAGACCCTATGGCGAGCTCCGGTTGGCCGGGCGCGCCGAGTTTGTGCACCAAGACGACGTCCAATTCTCCGCCGAGCGCCTCGGCGATGATCTTGGCCATGGGAACGGCGCCGCGCGGGATGGCCAGAACCAAGGGATTCTTGCCTCTGTAGGAAGTCAGCCTTTGCGCCAACAGATGGGCGGCGTGCTCGCGGTTTTTGAATAACATAGTTCCCTCTCTCTTCGCCCTTTGCCTGGTTCCGCGCAAACTCTAGGCCTTGCCGGATCGGCCGTGGTTGTCGCGGCGTCCAAAAGATTTGCCGCTCGACCCGCCGTCGTGTTGCTCGACGAACAATTGGAGCAGGTCCGTGACGCTGATAATTCCTATGAGTTTTCCCTCCTCCACCACGGGCAAAGAACCGATCCGGTATTGAATCATCAGATTCGCCGCTTCGATCAATCCGGTCGCCGGCGAGACCACGAGCGGATCGGGGCTCATCGCGCAGGAGACTTGCATGTTCTGCAGGTGATCGCGGATTTCCTGCTCGTCACGGAACAGCGGATAGGAAGGAGAAACCTGGCGGATGTCGCGATCGGTGACGATCCCGATGAGCTTGCCGCGCTCGAGCACGGGCAGCTCCCGGATATTATGTTTGACAAAAAGACGGATCGCGTCGGCGAGCGGCGCATTCGGGCCGATCGTGATGGGCGACAAGCTCATACGGTGACGGACTTCCGTCGAGTTGTTTACTCTGCTCCCAGCCGGTCCTGTCCAACGAAGGCAGGACGGATCTTCTTTCTTCGTCTTTTGGCTGCCGAGTCCGGAGGTTCGAGATCGATCCAACATAAGACCTCCCTAAGTTAAAAGCCCCTTACCGGCATGGGCATCCGGCGAATTATTTGTAAGGCAGCAATATTCATGCCCCATGGACGGGAAGACGACGGCGATCCTTTCGATCGGCCTCGGAAATTTCTCACGATTGGGATTTAAGGCTGCGAAAGTTTTTCATTCGTGGGAAATAAAAGAACCTAAAATACAGAACACTCCCCGCGCTTGCTCGATTACGCATTGGCCATGGCTGGCACAATAATTGGACAACGAATCATTCGCTCGAAGTCTAAGAAGTTCATCTTCTAGTCAGGAGGAACACGCCATCGAACTCCCGCTGCAAGTGACGTTTCGCAACATGCCTCCTTCCGAGGCGATCGAGACCAACATTCGCGAGAAAGCGGCCAAGCTCGACGATTTTTATGAAAAAATCATGGGGTGTAGAGTCCTGGTCGAAGCGCCGCACCGGCACCACCGTAAAGGCAAGCTTTACCACGTGCGCATCGACCTGACGCTCCCCGGCGGCGAGATCGTGATCGATCGAGAGCCGAGCCTGCACGCCTCGCACAAAGACATCTATGTTGCCATCCGCGACGCCTTTGATGCCGCTCGTCGCAAGCTCCAGGACTTCGCCCGGCGCCGCCGCGGGGTTATGAAAGTCCATGAGCCGATGCCTCTGGGGCGCGTCGCAAAAATCTTCTCAGATAAGGGTTTCGGGTTTCTCGAGACCGCCGATGGCAGGGAAATATACTTCCACGGCAACAGCGTGCTTGAGCCGGGGTTCGCCCGGCTGCAAGTAGGCACTGAGGTCACCTTCGCCGAAGAGCAGGACGCCAACGGACCCCAAGCCAGCACGGTGAAATTTTCATCACGCCACTAACCTGCCGCGGCGATCTTTTGGAGCCCGTTTTCTTCTGCCGGATGAAGACAAAGAACCGGGCAAGGAATATTGACTACGATCTTGGCCGCCAGGCTGTCGAAAAACCGCCTGGATAAATCACTCGGCGCATCGGTCGAGATCACCACCAGGTCCGCGCCTTCTCTTTTCACCCATTCGACGATGTTTTTTTCCGGCACGCCGATCTCCACTCTCTCCCGGATCCTCACCCAGGGAACGAGATCCGAAAAGTGTTGATTGAGGAATCGGGCGAGATCGAGCTGGCTTTTCTTCCGCAGCCGCTCATACTGCGGCGACGTGATGTCGATCCAACCGCTCTCGGCAGATAAGCGAAACGGCTCCGCCAGATCGCTGCAATTCACCACGTGGTAGACGGTGACTTCCGCGCCCAGAGTCCGGGCCAAGTTCAGCGCATAGCGCACCCCTTCCTCAGAGAATTTAGACAGATCCGTCAACGCGAGGATATTTTTGATCTTGCTCATCCGGCCTCCTCCGCCCGATGCAAATGGCTTTCGATCAGGCGATACGAGGCGCACAAACCGTGCCATATCAAAGTCGCGCCGGCGGTATGAATTTTTCTCGCCGTTTTGCAAGTTTGCGAAGGATGTGCGGTTATCGTTGTCAAAATCGCATCGATTCCGATATTTTCCGGCGTCACGGCTGCGGCAAGGCATTTGCATTCAGGTTAGACATTGAGGTTCCCCTCGTTTGCGCTGGATCCTGATCATGCTTCTCGCAATTTTGACGGCAGGCTGCGTCGGCCAAGAGAGCATGGCGTATTACGACAGGGCCTTCGAATTGTTTGTTCTTGTAGCCGCCGTCTTCGCTTATGCGATCGCGAAAGTACTATTTCTCCGCGATAGACGGCGCGGACCGGCCCGGCGTTGAGCTTCAAGCACCATATCGGCTCTTCAGGCGGCCTTGCGATATCTGCTTTCGGTCAACGAGATAATCATGGGATTGACGAGCTTCCTAAAATCCCCGTAGCTCATCCTCACGGTTTGCTGGTGGTTCCCCGCGTTGAAGAAGATTTCCTCCTCTGTCTCGAGCGCGGGATCGACATAGACCGGCAGGCCGAAAAGGTTGCCGAACGGCGGCATCGCGCCGATCTCGCAGCCGGGAAAGAGCGCGTCGAATTCCTTTTCGCCGGCTACCGAGACGTCTCTCGCCGCCAGCGCAAGCCGCGCCTTTCTCAAGCTGACCATTCGGTTTCCCGGCACGACGGCCATCGCGTAAGAGCCGTTGGCCTTGAGGATAACCACCTTGGCCATTTTCTTTCCTGAGTGGCGCAGGCTTTGGGCGGTTTCCTGAGCGGTGAAGGACAGGCGATGGTTGTAGATCTCGTAAGAGATCTTTGCTTCGTCCAAAGTTTTCTTCAGTTTACCTAGTATCGGCATCTTTGGCCTCCTTGCTAAAGAGAAAAATGCGCAAGAACCATGCCGCAGAATCCACGGATAATCTCGGCCGCAGCCCTCAATGTTTCGCACTTTTGCTACGCTTCCCGCCCCAGATTCTCACCGGTGGGAAGAATCATGGAATCATTTCAAGAAAAGCTTTGCGGTCGTTAAGGATCGGAATATGCGCGCGTGGCATGTCCATTGCGAGTTACCAGGAGGAGGTGAGCGATGGATACAAGCGAAGTCCGCTTGCCGGAGCGGTGTGGAATTGTTTTAGCGGCCGGGGAAGGAAAGCGGCTTCAGTCTTTCATCCATCGAATTCGTGGGGATCGGCTGCCGAAGCAATATCTGAATATCATCGGCCGCCGCTCCATGCTCGAGCACACCCTGGCGCGGGCGGAGAGAGTTATCGATCCGCGGCGTGTTTATACGGTCGTCGGTCAGGATCACCTGCGTTATCCTGAAGTGCGCCGCCAACTCTCCGCCCGCGAATACCGTAACGTCATCGTCCAGCCCGAGAATAAAGAAACCGCTCCGGGACTCTTGCTTCCCCTGGCCCACGTTTACGCCCGCCATCCCAACGCCACCGTCGTGGTCTTTCCGTCGGACCATTTCATCGTCGAGGAAGAACTCTTCATGGCGCATGTCGATCTGGCGTGCCGGTTGGTCGAGCGCTGCCCCGACTTTTTGGTGCTGCTGGGCATCAAGCCCGACAGTCCTGAGACGGATTACGGCTATATCCTGCCGGGAAGCGAGCTGAAGCCTCTGGCGCCACTGGCCGTGCGTCCGGTCCTAGGCTTTCACGAAAAGCCGGATCTCGACGGAGCACGCGAATTGCTCGCCGCCGGCGGGTTGTGGAACACGATGGTGATGGTTTGCAGGGCAAAAACACTCATAGAACTTGTCCGCAGCGTATCGCCGCGGCTGCACAGCTTTTTTCAGCGCATCCGTAGGGCGATCGGGACAAGCAGCGAGCGGGAGGCGGTCGCAAAAACCTACCGGTCGATCGAGTCGGTGAATTTCTCGACCGGACTTCTGGAGGTCTTTGCGCGAAAGCACGCCTCCCGCCTGCTGGTTCTTCCGGTGCGCGGCGTGACCTGGAGCGACTGGGGATCGGAGCCTCGGCTCCTCGGCGCGCTTAAAAAATTCGAAGCGGGCGTCCGGGTAAATGGATTGGAGCAGGAAGCAGGCGATTTGTCGCGACTGCCAGCCGCCTTAAGGCTGGGCTCGGTCGTTTGAAAAGGCTCATGGGAAAAAAAATCGTCCACGTCGTCGGAACCGGAACGATCGGCGAACCGCTGATCGGCATCCTCAATACTTTTCGCGAGCCGTTCGGCATCGACGAGGTCACCTTCCATAAGCGCACCCCCCTTGTGACGGATCGCTCAAAGGTGACCGTCCTCACCCAAAGAGGGGCCAGGCTTTGCGTCGATAAAGAGAGTTGGTCAAACTTCACGCGGATGGGCATGGAGCCTGTCTACGACGCCGAGCAGGCGCTCGACCGGGCCAGCGTCGTGATCGATTGCACGCCGGTGGGAAACGATAACAAAGAAAAGATTTACCAGCGCTTCGCCGGTAACGGCCGGGGATTTATCGCTCAAGGAAGCGAATATGGCTTTGGCAAGATGTATGCCTGCGGCATCAACGAGCGCGCGCTCGACCGGGAGAAGGACCAGTTCCTTCAGGTCGTGAGCTGCAACACCCACAACCTCGCCGTTCTGATCGACACGATCGCCCTCGGACCGGAAAAGGAAAATAACCTGGAAGAGGGACGCTTCGTCTGTATGCGGCGCGCCAACGACTTGAGCCAGGAAGGGGAATTCATTCCCGCCCCGGAGGTCGGCAAGCACGACGACCCGCGCTTCGGCACGCACCAGGGAAGGGACGCGCACTACGTGTTCAAGACGCTCGGTCTGGATCTCGACATCTATTCCTCGGCGCTCAAGCTCAACACGCAGTACATGCACACGATCTATTTCAATGTGAAACTTCGCCGAGCCGTAGCCATGGACGAGGTGATGCGACGGATCAAAGGCAACCCGAGGATCGCGCTCACCAATAAAAAATCGTCGGCGTCGGTTTTCTCCTTCGGCCGCGACCACGGGCTGTTCGGCCGCATCCTCAACCAGACCGTGATCGCCTCGAATACTTTAACGATGAAGAACGCCTGCGAGCTGGTGGGCATGTGCTTCACTCCGCAGGACGGCAACTCGCTCCTCAGCAGCATCGCGGCAACATTGTGGTTTCTTGATCCGAACACGAGGGAAAAGAAACTGGAGACGCTGGCGCCCTATATCTTCAAGGAGATTTGACTGCATGCAGAGCAAAAGAGTCGAGACGTTCGACGACTGGAAAGATCTCTTTCACGTCTGGCAGAAGGACATCGACTACGACACCAAGCTCTTTGCCTCCGTTCTGCACGGCTACGAATTCGGCGAAAAATTCGCCCTCGCCATTCCCGCGGAGATCGGTTTCGGCGAGTTCGCCGGCGGGCGCAGGTGGCAGGACACGAGCGAAATCCCCCGCTCGGAGATCAAGGACCTGCTCCTGCGGCTGATCGCGGTCCAGGGCGACACGGAGTTTGCCTCCGTCGAGCAGCAGAGGAGACTTCTGTCCTCCGCGCCCTCGGAAAAAGACCTGCGCGCGATCGTGCGCATCAACGCCGAGGAGATGCGCCACGGCTGGCAGATGAGCCATCTTCTGGTGCGCTACTTCGGCGACGACGGCAAAGCCGAGGCGCGGAAACTCCTCGAAAGACGCTCCGACAAGAAGGAGCGGCTGCTCGGCGCGTTCAACGAGCCGGTGGAGGACTGGCTCGATTTCTTCACCTTCACCGCGTTTGTCGATCGCGACGGCATGTACCAGCTCAAGATGCTGAGCCACTCCGGCTTCGGCCCGCTCGCCGGCAGTATGGGGCCGATGTTGAACGAGGAGTCGTTTCACTTGCTCACCGGCCTCACCGGTCTCCAGAGAATCCTCCGCGCCGACAAAGTTCCGGTCGCGATCGTGCAGAAAGTTTTGAACCGCTGGCTTCCGGTCTGCTTCGATCTCTTCGGCTACGAGCGCTCCAAGGGCGCGGGCAACGCTTACCTCTGGGGCTTGAAAGGCCGGTTCGACGAAGGGAAGGCAGGCCCGGTTACAGACCGGGAAGCGCTGAACGAGGCCGCGCGGGCGCTTTATTACAAAGAAGTGCAGAACCTCGTGGCGTTGCTCAACAAGGAAATCGCCGACGGACTCCCCGAGTTGTACGTGCCGGACCTGAAATTCAGAAGAGGGATCGGGGAAAACAAAGACAAACGTTTCAGCGTAAAAGGAGAATTGCTGGACGAGGCAGGTTACGCCCATCATTTGGGCGAAGTCCTTCCTTCACAATCCGACCGGCTGCAGATTCAAAAGATTACCCAAGCGGCGGGATGGATCGCCGCCAACTAAAAAAAAGGAGAACGATTATGGACGAGAAAAAAAGGTTGACCACGGCGAGCGGAAGCCCGATCGCCGAGTGCCCGTTCAACCACACCGCTGGTACGTCGATCCGCGACTGGTGGCCGAACCAGTTGAAGCTCGGTATCCTGCACCAGCATTCGTCCAAGTCCAATCCGATGGGCGGGGATTTCAACTACGCCGAAGAGTTCGAGAGCCTCGATCTGGCGGCCGTGAAGAAGGACCTTCGTGTGCTGATGACCGACTCGCAGGACTGGTGGCCGGCGGACTTCGGCCACTACGGACCTTTGTTCATCCGCATGGCATGGCATAGCGCCGGCACGTACCGCACCGGTGACGGTCGCGGCGGCGCCGGTGCCGGCCAGCAGCGCTTCGCTCCCCTCAACAGTTGGCCCGACAACGCGAACCTCGACAAGGCGCGCCGGCTGCTTTGGCCGATCAAGCAGAAGTATGGCCGGAAAATTTCATGGGCCGATCTCATGATCCTCGCGGGCAATGTCGCCCTGGAGTCGATGGGATTCAAGACCTTCGGCTTCGGCGGCGGTCGTAAAGACGTCTGGGAGCCGGAAGAGAACTACTGGGGCTCTGAGAACAAGTGGCTGGATGACAAACGCTACTCCGGCGACCGAAACCTCGAGAATCCGCTCGCTGCGGTTCAGATGGGGCTGATTTACGTCAACCCGGAAGGCCCGAATGGCAACCCCGATCCGATCGCGGCGGCCAGGGATATCCGCGAGACGTTCGCTCGCATGGCCATGAACGATGAAGAAACCGTCGCGCTAATTGCCGGCGGCCACACCTTCGGCAAGACCCACGGCGCCGGCCCTGCGTCCCATGTGGGGCCTGAGCCCGAAGCGGCCGGCATCGAGGAGCAAGGCCTCGGCTGGAAGAGCAGCTTCGGCACGGGGAAAGGCGGTGACACGATCACCAGCGGCCTGGAGGCCACCTGGGCCACCACGCCAACGAAGTGGAGCAGCAACTTCTTCTGGAACCTGTTCGGCTACGAATGGGAACTGACCAAGAGCCCGGCCGGTGCGCATCAGTGGCAACCGAAGGGTGGCGCAGGCGCCGGAACGGTGCCGGATGCCCACGACCCGTCGAAGCGTCACGCGCCAGCCATGCTGACCACTGACCTTTCCTTGAGGTTCGACCCCGCCTACGAAAAGATTTCAAGGCGCTTCATGGAGAATCCGGATCAGTTTGCAGACGCATTCGCCCGCGCATGGTTCAAGCTGACGCACCGCGACATGGGCCCGCGCGCACGCTATCTCGGCCCGGAGGTTCCTGCCGAAGAGCTTATCTGGCAAGATCCCATCCCCGCGGTCAATCACAAATTGATTAATGAGCAGGACATTGCCTCCCTCAAGGGCAAGATCCTGGCATCGGGGCTGTCCATATCCCAACTCGTGTCGACCGCCTGGGCGTCGGCGTCCACCTTCCGTGGCTCCGACAAGCGCGGCGGTGCGAACGGCGCCCGAATTCGCCTCGCGCCGCAGAAGGATTGGGAAGTCAACCAGCCGGCCGAGCTGGGGAAGGTCCTCAAGACTCTCGAGGGCATCCAGAGCGCGTTCAACAGCGCCCAGACTGGCGGAAAGAAGGTCTCGCTCGCCGACCTGATCGTTCTGGGCGGTTCTGTAGGCGTCGAGCAAGCTGCAAAGAAGGCTGGTCACGATGTGACGGTGCCCTTCGTGCCGGGACGCATGGATGCCTCGCAGGAGCAGACCGATGTGGTCTCCTTCGCCGTCCTCGAACCGATCGCGGATGGCTTCCGAAACTATCTCAAGACCAAGTACTCGGTATCGGCCGAGGAGTTGCTGGTCGAGAAGGCGCAATTGCTGACGCTGACCGCGCCCGAGATGACGGTTCTCGTTGGCGGCATGCGCGCCTTGAACGCCAACTTCGGACAGACGAAACACGGCGTCTTTACCAAGCGGCCGGAAGCGCTGACAAACGACTTCTTCGTGAACCTGCTCGACATGGGCACGGAGTGGAAAGGGGTATCGGACGCCAAGGACGTGTTCGAAGGGCGCGATCGCAAGACTGGCGAAGTCAAGTGGACCGGCACGCGCGTTGATCTCATCTTCGGTTCGAATTCCCAGCTCCGGGCTCTGGCCGAGGTCTACGGCAGCGCGGACGCGCAGAGGGAGTTTGTCCAGGACTTCGTAGCGGCCTGGACCAAGGTGATGAACCTTGATCGCTTCGACCTCGCCTGAGGGCCGTTGTGGCCGGCAAGAAGGAGAACAACAAAGGAGGTTCCCATGAACGCAGCGATCAATGAAATTTTCGCCAAGACCTTGGACAAAACCCATATCTGGCTCACGGATTTGATGCAGGAGCTGGACTGGACGGACGAGCACAAGGCGTACCTGGCGCTTCGGGCCGTGCTGCACACCTTGCGCGACCGGCTCACCGTGGAGGAAGCGGCCGACTTGGCCGCGCAGCTGCCGATGCTCGTCCGCGGATTTTATTTCGAGGGCTGGCATCCGGCCGGCACGCCGGTCAAAGAGCGCCACAAAAAAGAATTTCTCGCCCGCGTCGAGGACTATTTCAAGAACGACCCGAGCGTGGTTCCGGAAAAGGTCGTGCGCGCGGTGTTTAAATTGTTGCGCAGAAACATCAGCCGGGGCGAGGTCGACGACATCGGCCACATTCTGCCGGGCGAAGTGCGCGCGCTGTGGGCGTAAGGCGGAGGGGTCAAAGCCGAGTCTCATGCCCAGAAGGAGAAGCCATGAAGAGAAAACGGGCGCCGGCGGGCATTAAGAAGATTTTGGTCCCGAGCGATTTTTCCGGGCCGTCGCGACGTGCGATGGACTACGCGGCGATTCTCGCCAAAGAATCGGGCGCTGAAATTCTTTTGCTCCACGTCATCGAATCCTTGCCCTACAGCGTGACGGATACGCTGCACGTGATCGATCACCGCCGCGCTCTGGAAAAGACCGCGGGCGCTCTCCTGAAAAACCTGCGCGAAGAGCTGATCGAAAAAGAGCTGGCGGTAAAAACCCGCCTGGCAAGCGGGACTGCCTACGACGAGATCTTGAAGACATCGCGCCGGGAGAAAGCGGACTTAATCGTGATGGGGACTCACGGCCGCACCGGCATGTCTCATCTTTTGCTGGGAAGCGTGGCGGAAAAGGTCGTGCGGCTGGCGGCCTGTCCGGTCCTGACGGTTCCGGACCGGACGGCAAGTCGGGTCAAAGCCGCGGTCGAACGATCCGTCACGCTTTATTGACGGAGCAGGATTCCTCTAATTCGCCTTACCTTAGGTCTTTCTTCTTCTCCTCGAACTCTTCCTTATTGATCTCTCCTCGCGCATATCGCCGCCGCAGAATCTCGAAGGCCGAATCGGAGCGCGATTTCTTGCCCTGACCAAAGAGCCAGCGTATACCGACTACCAGGCCGACGATCACCAGGCCCCAAAGAACAAGCATCATCAACATCATCCCGAATCCCCATGCTCCCCACCACATCGGATGCATCCCCCAACCCCACTCATAGTAACGTTCCTGGGCCCACACTGCTCCAGGCAGCAGCCAGTTTATCATCAGAGCCATTAGCCCCTGCTCGATTCGCTCCGTACAGTTCCTCCTGCCAACGAACGTCCTTCAATCGATTTTTTTCCTGCTTCGCTCAAACCGAAAGAGCCTGACGGGAGCAGAAGCACTCCCCCCCGGCGCGGAAGTCCGATTAATGAAACACTGACACGCAGGTTTCAGAGACTGCTGGACACGGATAAGCCGGGATCTGCTTGTGATAGATCTGCGGCACAACTACAAGCCGGCTCTTGATCGAAGCCGCAATGAAGCAGCTCTGCTCCACTTTCTTCAAAAGCCGTTCAACCCGTTGCGTGTCATCGATGCGGCGGACGACGACTGTAGGCTTGAGAGACACCTCAGTGATTTGATAGCCGGTCTGTGAAACCTTCTGTAATTTACCCTCGGCTGAAACCGCGACGCTTGCCAACTCAAGCTTTGAGCGCTCGGCCAAGGCGAGAAATGTCAGCATAAAGCATGAGGCCACCGCCCCGACGAAGAGATATTCCGGGGACCAACCCCCTCCGGGGCCTTGAAATTCATGCGGCGCCGCCACTTCGAGAGTAGGCAGCTTTGGAAATCGAAGATTCCCTCTGAGTCCTTCGGTCCACTCGATTTCCGCCTGATAAGAGAAACTGTCCTCGTTTTTCATCTAAGTTTAGGACTCCCAACACTCTTCCCTATCCCGACGCGCGGATCACCAGCACGGGCTCTCCCGAGTGGCGCACGACGCGGCTCGTGACGCTCCCCAGCACCAGCCGTTCGATTCCGGAACGTCCGTGGGTGGACATGGCGATCAGGCTGCCCGGCGTTTTTTTCGCCAGGTCGATGATCTGATCGGCGCTCTCGCCTTCCAAGAATCTGGCAGATACCCGCTTCAGCCCCTCGCGCTTCAGCTCGCCGGCTTTTTCGTCGATGTAGCTTCTCGCCTCTTCCTTCGCCTTTTCCAGGATCTGCTCGAGACTCGGCGTATAATAATCCTCCGCGGTGAATCCCATGACGGGGATCGTGTAGACCCGGAGCAGGACGACTTCCAGATCGAGCCGCCTGGCCATCTCGCTGGCGTGTGGGAGCGCTTGCTCCGATCTTCGAGAGCCGTCGAGAGGAACGATAATGGTCTTAAAGACCTGCGGAACGTTTTTCGTCTCGGCGCTCGCTCTTACCAGAAGCAGGGGATTGGCCGCCAACTGGATGACTTTCTCGGCTACGCTTCCGAGCAGCCAGCGCTGCAAGCCCGAGCGCCCGTGCGTCGCCATCGTAATCAGCGTACCGGGCCGGCCCGCTGCTTTCGAAACAATTACGTCCGCAGGCTTGCCGAATTCCGTAGCGCAGGCGACCTTCGATGTTTTGGCGAAAGAGCGCCCGACTCCGTGGAGATACTTGAGCCCTTCCTCTTTTAACGTCGACTCGACGATGTCGACGTACCGGCCATGGTTAGGGTCCGAATAGGTCGCGATGATTTCAGGCTCGACAGCGTGCAACAGCTCGACGTCGAGCCGCATCGTCTCCGAAAGCGAGCGGGCATAAGGCAACACTTGCTCGGCGACCTGCGACCCATCCAACGGAACCAGAATATTTTTATACATCCTTACTCCCCTCCCGCGCGGGCGCGATGCCCGGCGCCGAATCTATGCCCGCTCCCGAACCCCCCTCACTCGACTTTCACCTGGACTTCTTTTTTCTTGGCTTCCTCCGTCTTGGGGAGACGAATCTCCAACACGCCGTTCTTGAAGCTGGCGCGGGCCTTTTCCCCATGAACCTCGGCCGGCAGCTCGACGCTGCGGCTGAAAGAGCCGTAAGAGCGACCGCTTTCTTTTCCTTGGTTATTTCTTGCTTCGACATGACGGCTCCTCCTGTTTGGAATCTGTAAACGACGACAACTTTCTCGACATCGTTTTGTGGAGCAAAAAATATGCCCCGTCCGGCACCGCTGGAAATAAGCCATCTTCCGAAACAACCGGACGCCGTTTTTTGCATTCTTGCGATTTCCGCCGGCGCATTTTTTCATCCATGCAAAATACCAAGATGATGCGGCCGTATGCCGGCTGACTTTCCTCTCTTTTCCCTGGCATGCGTCCTGCTCTTTCATCTTGAACGAATAGCGGAGGCGTCATGGCAAAATCGAAGAACTATCTCGTGCCGATCGATTTCTCACGCGGCTCCCAAGGCGCTTTCAGGCATGCCGCCAGGCTCGCCGGTAAAGAAACCCGGAAATTGATCCTGGTTCACGTCGTTGCGCCGTTGAGCTATCCCGTTGGGGCCTTGCTGCCGACATATTTTTCTTCCATGGAAAGACAGGCGAGATACGCCTTAGAGAAAATGGCGCGCCGGCAGGGCTTGCACAAGAACCGCTTCCGGCCGCTCGTCTTTGAGGGCGCCGACGCCGCCCGCGTCATCGCGGAGCAGGCGAAGAAATCCCGCGCCGCGATGATCGTTATGGGCAGCCACGGTCGAACGGGTCTGGAACGGGCCGTGCTGGGGAGCGTTGCGGAAAGAACGCTACGCTATGCAGCCTGCCCCGTTCTGGTGGTAAAGAAGTAAAAGCGATGCGCAGGCAGATCGTCCCGCAGAGACATGCTCGCGCGCTCGAGCAAGTGTCGTCGACGGAAAGCTGGGCGAGCGCAGAAGGATCGCCGTTCCCTCAGGGCGTCAGTAGGATCGAGGAAGAGAACGCCTACAACTTCGCGCTCTATTCGAAGCACGCCGAGAGCGTCACGCTGCTATTGTATACGGATGATGACGTCGTCCATCCGGCTGTGAGCTACCGGATGGATTACCTGAAAAATAAATCCGGCCGAATCTGGCATTGCCGCATGCCCGCCGCCGCGATTACAAACGCCCGCTATTACGCCTACGGCGTCTCCGGCCCGCCGCCGAACGGCCGCTTCGAATGGCACGTCTTCGACCCGGATAAGATTCTGTTGGACCCCTACGCCGAGTCGATCTTCTTCCCGAAAGATTTCGACCGCTCAGCCGCCGCGCGGGCCGGCGCCAACGTCGGCAAGGCGCCGCTGGGACTCATCGCCGCGTGGCGAGCACACCTTCGACTGGCGCAGCGAGAAACCCGTCCATCACGAGTCGGATACGATCATCTACGAGCTGCACGTCAAAGGCTTCACCCGAAATCCCAGCTCCGGAATGGCTCCGAAAAAGCGCGGCACGTACCTCGGCGTGATCGAAAAGATCCCGTACCTGAAAGAGCTGGGCGTCACGGCGGTCGAGCTGATGCCGGTTTTTCAGTGCGACCCGCAGGAGGGAAGCTACTGGGGCTACATGCCGATCAATTTTTTCTCGCCGCATCAGGGATACGCGACCGGAGAGGCCTCGTGCGTCTGCGAGCAGCACAACGAGTTCCGCGCCATGGTGGACGCGCTGCACGCCGCCGGGATCGAAGTCATCCTCGACGTCGTTTACAACCACACCGGCGAAGGCGATCATGACGGCCCGATCTACAGCTTCAAAGGCATCGACAACAGCACCTATTATCTCATCTCCGACCGGCCCTGGGACCCCTACGAAAACTTCACCGGCGCCAGGAATACGCTCAACTGCGAAAACCGTTACGTCCGCAAGATGATCCTCGACAGCTTGCGCTATTGGGCGAGAGAGATGCGCGTCGACGGCTTCCGCTTCGATCTCGCTTCCATCTTCAGCCGAAACCGGGACGGTTCGGTCGACCTCGAAGACCCGCAACTCTTCGCCGACATCGCCTCGGACCCGGACCTGGCCAACGTGAGATTGATCGCCGAGCCGTGGGACGCCACCGGCATGGTTCAGCTCGGCCGCAGCCTTCCCGGGATCACCTGGTTCCAGTGGAACGGCCGGTTTCGCGACGATGCCCGCCGCTTCATGAAAGGCGATGCCGGCATGGTGCCCGCGATCATGACCCGGCTCTACGGCAGCGACGATCTTTTTCCCGACGATCGCATGAACGCCTACCATGCCTATCAAAGCGTGAACTATATCGACTCGCACGACGGCTTCACGCTTTACGATCTGGTGTCATACGACCGGAAGCGCAACCAGGCCAACGGTCACGACAATACCGACGGACCTTCCGAAAACTATAGTTGGAACTGCGGTTGGGAGGGGGATGAGAACGTTCCCGATGACGTCATGCGGCTGCGCAAGCGGCAGATCAAAAACTTTTGCTGCCTTTTGTTTTTATCCAACGGCACGCCGATGTTTCGCGCCGGCGACGAGTTCATGCAGACCCAGGGCGGCAACAACAACCCGTACAACCGGGACAACGAGACGAGCTGGCTCGATTGGAGCCGCCTCGACCGCCAGCGGGATATTTTCCGCTTTTTTCAGTTAATGATCGCCTTCCGCAAGACGCATCGCTCGCTCTGCCGCAGCCGTTTCTGGCGCGAGGATGTCCGCTGGCACGGCGTCGGACTGTCACCGGACCTGTCCCACGATTCGCACAGTCTGGCTTTCTATCTCGCCGGCTCGTCTCACGACGACGCCGATATCTACGTCATGGTCAACGCCTACTGGGAGGATTTGACGTTTACGATTCAGCAAGGCTCGGCCGGGGAGTGGAGACGGGTCATCGACACGGGCCTGGAGAGCCCGGAAGATTTCTCGGCGCCGGGTAAGGAAGTCCAGTTGACGTCGCCGGACTACGTCGTCAAAACCCGCTCGATCGTGGTGTTGATCCGATGAAAGGAGGCCTCTTTGAAAGCGCTGCTGGTGGTGTTTTTGAGCGTTTTTATCGCTGAGCTCGGAGACAAGACTCAGTTGGCGACCTTGCTCTTCGCGACGGATCGGAACCTCAGCCGGGCGGCGGTCTTTGCGGCCGCCTCGGCCGCGCTGGTTTTTTCGAGTCTCCTCGCGGTTCTTTTCGGGTCGCAAATCTCGCGGGCTATTTCTCCGTCCGCGCTGCGGCTCGTTGCTGGAATCGGATTCATCTTCATCGGAACATGGATGCTGTTGGGGAACAACAGGCAGTAGGGGCGCACCTGTGTGTGCGCCCCTCTGCACCTGTCTGTGCGCCCTCCGCAAGAGGGCCGACACACAGGTCGGCCCCTACAGGGCGGGCGCCGGTCGTAGGGGCCCTGCCGAAATCCGTCAGACGCGCCACGCATCCTTCGGTTCAAGGTTTGTTGCCGCCGGATTCTCGGGATCGATTGTCCAACGAGTCGGGTTGTCTACAATGTATTGCCGAATCCGATTGAGAGATTCTTCATTGCGAACGACGTGTTCATAATAATTTCGCTGCCACAATCGACCCTGAAACGTTGTCCAACCCAATGTTTTCACACCACGCATGTATTGGTTCGTCGTCATCGTTTTAAACCATTGGACGACGGTGTGTAGGGGCGCACCTGTGTGTGCGCCCCTCTGAATAGCGTCCTTTCCAAAAGGGCCGACACGCAGGTCGGCCCCTACAGTCGGACCTGCGATGACGACAATCCCATGAAAATGATTTGGCATAATCACGAATTCGTCCGTTTCGACTGTGGGGAATTTGCGGCTCAATTCTATCCACCAATGTCCAATCATTGCACCCGCCTCGTTGAACCGCATTTCTCCGTCGGCAACATCGCCAAACAAGCAGGCTCGATCATGTGTGACGACGGTGACGAAATACGCCCCTGATTGCCCGTAGTCATAGTCTTTTAACCGGATCGAGCGCCGGTGGTGTCTTTCCGGATCGTATGCCATGCGTCAGCTCGTCCGGACGCGGGCGTGGAAGCCCGCCCGTTCGAGCGCCTGGTGAATCTTTTGGCCGTGCTCGTGGCCCGTGGTCTCGAGAATCAGCTCCACTTCGGTCTCGCCGATCGAGATTTCGCCGAAGCCGCGCACGTGCTCGATCTGCAGGATGTTGGCGCCCTCTTTGGCGATCGACTGCGCCAGCGCGGCGAGGTGTCCCGGCCGATCGGGCACGACGACTGAAAGGCGGATCACCCGGCCGTCTTGAATCAAGCCCTTCTCGATGATCCGGGAAATGAGATTCATGTCGATGTTGCCGCCGGAAATAATCAGCGCCACATTCTTTCCTTTGAAATCGATCTTGCCGTTGACGAGAGCGGCGAGGGAAACCGCGGCGGCGCCCTCGGCGACCGTCTTTTCGATTTCGAGCAGCAACAAGACGGCGTTGGCGATTTCCTCCTCGCTCACCGTGACGATTCGATCCACGTACTTCTCCGCGATCCGGAGCGGAAGCTCGCCCACCGCGCGCACGGCAATGCCGTCGGCGATGGTCGTTGCCGGGGGGAGATGGAGCACCTTACCCGCTTCCATGGCCGCCTTCATCGATGGAATCCGCTCCGCCTGCACGCCGATAATGCGAATGCCGGGCTTGCGCTCCTTCAACGCCAACGCGACTCCGGCGATCAAACCGCCGCCGCCGACCGGCACAACGACTGAATCCAACTCCGGACACTGTTCGTGCAGCTCCAGGCCGAGCGTCCCCTGGCCGGCGATGACCCAGGGATCGTCGAACGAATGAATAAACGTCAGGCCTTCTTCGCGGCCGATACGCTCAGCCTCTTCGAGAGCCGAATCGTAGTCGGACCCATACGGGATCGCGCGCGCCCCGTAACGGCGCACCGAAGCTACCTTGATGAGCGGCGCGTGAACCGGCATCACGATCGTGGAAGGAATCCCCAGCCGCTGGCTATGAAAAGCCAGCGCCATG
>DASXUF010000027.1 GCA_036504975.1 Candidatus Binatia bacterium
AACGCGTTGCGCCGTACGCACAGGCCTTGATGGCTGAAACTGACCGCACTCGCGGCGAGTACGTCGCGCCTTGCCCGCACTATCCGGAGGGCTGCGTCGGCTGCCCGTTTATCAATCTTCCGTATCCGGAGCAATTGAGACATTGTAGGTGCTTTTGACAGGGAATCCGCAGCGGTCCTAAGACGACAGGAACCCGTGAACCTTTGCTTTCGGCATTTCTTTGACTCGCTTGAAAAACTCAGTCTCGGTGATCTGCGTCGGCCACTCCAGGTTGATCGATAGAAAAAAGTCGCTCTTGTCGGGTAACTGTTTAACTTGAATCGCCTGTAGCTGCATCAGATAGCTCAGGTCGCGGATCAAGGCCTTGCGGAAATTGCCCACTTTATAAAAGTGCACCGTCCGCTTTTCGAGCGCCGCAAGAGTCAGACTTTCTTCCTCCAGCAGCAGTTGTAGCAGTTGCATATGCCGGTCCGACATCACGCGCTTGCGCGGTGATTTCAGTCGCCCGAAAAGATCCGTGACGGTATTTCGGTAAAGGGCCTTGGCAACGTGTAGACGAATCTCCGAGAAGAGCCTCCGGCACTGGCTCTCGATGCCTTTTAACGCAAACTTGAGAAACGGCGTCAGGTCGTGATTCAAAGCCCTTGTTCCGGTAAGCGCGGCGAGATAATCGGGCTTTTGCTCGTAATAGTAGTCGACATCGCGATAAACAGCGTGTCGCGCAAGCCGACACGCTGGAGCATCAGAGCTTCGAGGGCGCGGGCCGTGCGGCCGTTGCCGTCGAGAAACGGATGCATCGCGGCGAAGTGGTAGTGAAGCGCGAGAGCTTGAATAAGCGGATCGTGGTCGCGAAAAGCGGTTCGCGCGGCCTGACAAAGTTGCTGCAAAGCGGCCCCACACTCATCTCCGCCTTCAACGCCGCGGTGGTGGGGAGTGCCGAAAGTCACATTTTGATCTCGGGTGCGAAGCTGCCCCGGCGGGCAGTGATCATCATCGCATCCGGAAACGATGCGGCGATGCGTCTGACAGATTAAGGATTCGTCGATCGGACGGTCGGGCTCCAATTGGGCGATCCATCGATAGGTGGCAAGAGCGCAGGCTGCTTGCCGCTGGGACCGTGTCTCAAGCTGTTCCGGCGTCTCACGCATCGCCGCGTCCAGCTCTTTCTCTGTAAACTCAGCCCCTTCGATGCGTGATGTTCCCGCGACCTCCCGCTTCAGCTGAATCTGCTGAAGCTCCTCCGCCCAACTACGCTGATAGGGAATTTGCGTCAGCGCAAGCATCGCCGCTTTCGCGCCTAACAACTCAACTTGGATCGCTGCCCGGTCATACGCGATCCAATGATTTGGGGTTTCATACTGAATAGCCACGATGCCACTATAGGCCTGTTCATTTCCGATTGGAATACCGATTCAAAAATAGATTTACATGGAAAATTAGCTACTTGTATAGATCATCCAGGCAAATACTATCTGCTCATTCCCGGTCCATTTCCGACATGTTTCTAACTTTAGTTGACCCGATCTGTTCTTGCCTATATTTCTTGTCCGTGTCTTTTCAACGAGATTCGGCCTTTCCAGCGCACCGAAAAGGATCGCATCAACCTCATCACGGCGCATACGTCCCGCCTTGCCCGCATTATCCGGAAGGCTGCGTCGGCTGCCCGTTCATCAATCTTCCGTATCCGGAGCAACTAAAAAGAAAACAGCAAATCCTGGCCCAAGCGCTCGCGGTTTATCCTTCGCTTCAGCATCCTGAAGTCCCGGCTGTCGTTCCTTCGCCGCGCCGGTTGGGATACCGGGCGCGCGTGAAGCTCGTCGTGCGCTGGTCGAAAGGCGAAGTGCTCGCCGGGCTATATCTGCCTCAAAGTCATGACGTCGTTGACATCTCCTCCTGTCCGGTCCATCCGGAGCCGGTGAACCGCGTCGTTCAGCAGCTCAAAAAGGAAATTCAACGGCTCGGCATCGCTCCTTACGATGAGACAAATGACAGCGGCGATCTGCGTTATCTCGACATCCGCTATAGCTTCTGGTCGCGCGAGATCGTGCTGGCTTTGGTAACGCGGCACGCCGCGTTCCCCAAAGGAAACGAGCTCGCACGGGCTCTCAAAAAACGCTTTAGCTTTATCATCGGAGTAGCCCAGAATATAAATGAAGATCCCGGCAACGTCATCTGGGGGCCGCGCTCGCGTTCGCTTGCCGGCCGCGATACCGTCCTCGAACGGATCGGCCCGTGGAAGCTGAGGCTCCCCGTCGGCGTTTTTTCCCAGGCGAATCCGCCGATCGCGCGGAAAATTTATGAGAAAGTCGAGTCGTTGGCGGGTTTGAGCGGAAAGGAGACGGCGTTCGATCTCTACTGCGGCGTCGGTCCGATCTCTCTCTACCTTGCGCTTTCGGCGCGGCTTATCTGGGGCGTCGATGAAAATTCCCTCGCGATCGCGACGGCGAAGCAAAACGCGCGGATGAACGGCGTCTCCAACTGTCGCTTTTTCGAAGGGAGTGTCGTCGAAAAACTGCTAGAAGCGAAGCGCGATCTTCAGCCGATCGATCTTATCGTCGTCAACCCGCCGCGCAAGGGTGTTCAGCCCGAAGCCATGGCCGCGCTTCTGCCCTTGCAGCCTCCACGGATTATCTATGTCTCATGCGAGCCGGCGACGCTCGCTCGCGATCTCGACAGGTTTATCATAAATGGTTATCGCGTCAGCGCGATACAACCCTTCGACATGTTTCCGCAAACGGAACAGGTTGAGACGGTCGTCCTCATGAAAAGTAAAAACTAAAGTATGTGAAGGACGCATTCATCGCTCGTTAGGGTATTGACCTGCATTGCATTAGCGGCTCCTGTTGCTAGCCTATATCGAGCCGTCAAGACAATAAAAACCACAAGGAGGGTCGAACATGAAAAAGTATCTGCTAAGCGCCCTATCCTTTTTTGTTGTTCTTGCCATCGTAAGCTTTTTTGCCAACGCCGGAAACACGGCCGAAACCAAGAGCGCCCCCGATGTACAGATACAAATACAACCGGAACGGACCGAGAAAGCTCCCGGTCCGGAGGGACCTCGGGGAGAACCGGGAAGGCCGGGTCCACAAGGTGCGCCAGGGGCGCCGGGTCCTCAGGGTGCGCCTGGAGTATTATCCGGATCGTCCGGCAGCACGATTTTAGGTGTGGATTCGACGGTGGCGCTATTGGTGGGCGGTGTTCTCATACTGGTGGTGATTGTTGCGATCGTCGCCATCTCTAAAAGTGGCGGCAGTAGAGCATAATTTCTTCACCAGAACTGGAAGGGGTTACCTAAGTCAGCCTGCCTCCAGGGATGTGCGGGAACGCGCTCATCTCGTGCGTAGGTCCTAGCGGTTGCGTCTTGCAAACGTACTCCGGCTTCAACTGATCGACGCGGGTCACGCCGAGCAGACCCATCGTCACCGTGATCTCGCTCTCGAGTAATTCAAGAACTCGCACCAGCCCGGCCTGGCCCGCCGCCCCAAGGCCCCAGCCCTGAAGCTTGCCGATCCCGACCGCCTTCGCGCCGAGAGCGATCGCCTTCACCACGTCGCTGCCGCGCGTGATCCCGCCATCGAGCACGATCTCGGCCTTGCCGCCGACGGCTGCGACGATCTCCGGCAACATCTCGATCGCGGCGCGTCCGTGGTCGAGTTGCCGCCCGCCGTGATTGGAAACGTACACCGCGTTGACTCCGTGTTTCACCGCAAGCGCCGCGTCTTCCGCCGTCGCGACGCCTTTCAGAATAAAGGGCAATCCCGCCATCTCTTTGATTGCGTCCATGATCTCCCACGTGAGCACGGCGCGATACTCGTATCCGCTCTGTCGCCGGCTTGGCGGGAGCCAGCGGTCCATCATCTGGCGTTCGCGTCTGCCGTAGTGAGCGGTATCGACCGTCAGACACAGCGCCTTGTAACCGGATTTCTTCACGCGAGCGAGCAGGCTCTCCACCCATTTCAAGTCGCCCGCCACGTAGAGCTGAAATATCTTCGGGCTTGCGCTTGCTGCGGCGATTTCTTCCAGGCTCGGCTGCGTCACCGAGCTGACTAACTGGATCGTGCCGAACTCTGCGGCTGCTTTGGCGACGGCGACTCCGCCTTCGGGCGTGAGTGTTTGCAGCGAACCGATCGGCGCCAGCATGACCGGAATCCTGAGCTTGTGGCCGAGAAAGCTCGTCGAGGGATCGACGCTGGAGACGTCGACGAGTATTCGCGGTCGGAAGGCGAGGGAATCGAGACCGAAGCGGTTGCGCCGCATCGTCGTCTCGGATTCGGCGCCGCCGGTGAGATAGTCCCAGGCATTTTGGTCGAGATTCCCGCGAGCCGCAAGGATGATCTCCTGGTTGGTGACAAAGTCGAGGGCCATGGCGTTTCTCCTTTGCGCCGAGGTTTAACAAGTAAAAAGGGAAAAGTAAAAAGGCAAAACAGGATAGGCGCGCGATTCATCGTGCCTGGCGATTGACAGGGGTGAAGCCGGCGGGCTATTGGTCTCCTCATGAAACTGTTTTGTTCGGCGCTGTTGCTGCTCTCTTTCTTCGCGCCGGTTTCGCTTCATGCCCAAAAGCTCACGCTCGCCCACGTCGCCATCAACCCAGGACAAGGACTTTTCTGGATCGCGCGGGACTCCGGCCTTCTCGCCAAGCATGGATTTAGCGCGGACGTGGTCCTCATCCCCGGCAGCCCGCGCACGGTGCAGGCGCTGATCGCGGGCGATCTCGATTTTATCGTCGCGGGCAGCGCGGCGATATTGCGCGCGCGCATGCAGGGCGCCGAGATCGCCATGCTCGCGTCGCCCTCGTCGTATTCCTCGCAGCGGGTTTTGGTCAAGCCGGACTCCACGCTCGGCGGTCTCAAGGACATCAAGGGAAAGATCGTCGGCGTGACGCAGTTCGGCTCGGCCGGCGATACGTTTCTCAGGACCGCGCTCAGAAAAGCCGGCATGAAAGAATCCGACGTTACTATTTTACAAATGGGCGGAACTCCGGGCGTGACGCAGACGCTTGAGGCGGGCAAAATCGAGGTCGGCGTTCTCGGCGAGTCCGGCATGCTGCTCGTCTTCCAGGGCAAGGCGCGGCAGCTCAAAGGCGCGAGCGCGCGCGAGCTCGGCATTTCCGGACTCGACGCGCCGTTGACGACGACCGAGCGCAAGCTCAAACGAGAGCGGCCCGCTGTCCTTCGTTTCGTCCAGGCTTACGTCGAGGCGATCCATTATTTCAAGACGAACAAGACGGGAGCCGTGCGCATCCTGCAAAAGCATATGCGCGGGCTGAGCGAGCAGCAGGTCGGCGCCTGGGTCGATGACGTGAAGGACAATATCGAGGCTGCGCCTTACCCCGACGATGCCGGGCTCCGCTCCGAGCTGGAGCAGGTGAACGCGCCCAAGTCCCAAAGCCCGGCCTATTTCGTCGATCGAAGCTTTCTCGACGAGATCAAAAAGAGCGGTTTCATCGAGCGCTTATATAAATAGCAGAAGGGAGCTTGGTTCAACAAAAGGTTGGAAGGTTTAGCAGGGCGTTCGCGTCAATTTGCCGCTTCCGCCGCCTCCAGCCGGGGCAACGGCCGCATTTTCTTTCTTTCCTTGTAAATGTGAACGCAGACCTCGTCGATTGCGCCCGGCGAATCATCGGCGTCCGAGGCTTGGTACTGGATCGTTATGCATTGGACCTTGTCCGATTGATACTGCCACTCGACTCGAAGCAGCCGAGCGCCGAGGAAGTCTACGTAATTTCCCGTGGTGCGGAGAAGATGAGCGAGATCCAGGAGGTTCGCGCGCCCCGACCCGGCGCGTCGTTTCTTCCTTTCTTCGATATCTATTTGTTGCAAGTCCTCCAGCGTATAGCGCTCCTTTACCTCCACGGAGGTGGGCGCTCCCTTGCGCCAACCTTGAACGAGGTAGATGTCATCCTGGCATTTGATATCGAAGCCTTTGAGTTCGAACTGCTGCAGGTTTTGACCGATGCAGCGGAGAATGTGGCTGTAGAATGGCGCGCCGGCCAGTTTATGGCCAAACTTAAGAATTTGCATATCTTCTTGGATCAGCAATGAATATGCCAACGGCTGCAGAGCCAAATCATTGGCTGATTTTAGGAAGACGGAGGATCGGCGCGGGACAAAAAGGTACCGGTACGACAAAAATCGTCATGCCGATGGGCTGGCCGGATGGACGATTGGTAGCGAGTCGCTGCTCTGAACTGGGGCCGATTGTCTCTGCGCCGGTATACGCTCCCTGGCTCGGATGAGGGTGCCGAACAGAAAATCGGCCAGGGGAAGGACGACGTTGAGGTTGCTGAAATGGCGCTGATGATGCTGGTGGTGATGCGCGTCGAGCCAGGAGAACAACGCGCTCGTCTCGAACCAGCGCTTCTTGGGCACATGCATGCAGAAGTGGAGATACTCGTAGAGGAAATAATAAAAGCCCAGCGCCGCCATGCCGCCGAAAAAAATATTCGCTTCCAGGAGGTGCTGGGCCCAAAAAACGAGCGGCGCATGCAAACCGATGATCATGGGCGCGTTCCACCAGGCGAATCGGATATTTTTATGGTTTTGGCCCCGCGGCAGGAAATAGCTCGGACCGGAACGAAAAATTCCGTGGTGCATCAAGGCGTGAGAGCGAAACGGGTACGACCATAAAGGCCTGTGCATCAAGAAGCGATGCAAAAACCACTCAAAGAAGCTGGCGTACAGGAAGAGAGAAGCAAATCCTGCCGCGCATTCCATGTAAGATGCCATCGTTGCCCACTTTCTTTTTTAAGAGCGTGCGGGTTTATATTTATCCCCGATCCAATATAAAAAAAGGGGGCAAACCGACCCGTTGCCCCCTTTCTTCATTTAAATGGTGAAAAAACTACCAGCGATCCCGGCCGCCGCCTCTGTTTCCGCCGCCTCGATTCCCGCCGCCGCCGTCGCGGGGCGCCATCGGCTTGGCCTCGTTGACCACCAGCGTGCGTCCGTCGAGCTGGGTGCCGTTCAAGGCCTCCATCGCCTTCTGCGCCTCGCTCCCGGAGCTCATCTCGACGAAGCCGAAGCCGCGCGACTGTCCGGTGAATTTATCCGAGATCACCTTCGCGGACTCTACGGTGCCGTGCGCCGCGAAGATTTCCTGTAGCCGCCCTTCGGTTACGGAATAAGGCAAACCGCCGACGTACAATTTATTACCCATGTTCTCCCTCCTTTGAGAGAATGTTAATGTCTTTAACCCTGAGAAGCTGACCGCTAAGAGGAGCAGAACATGGAGAACTTGAAAGGCTGGAAACCCACGCTCTGGTCGGTTTTATCCTTAGGCATCGTTTCGCAAGGGAGACTGACTGAGCCTTCAACTCTTCTGACTTCCCGTTTCAGGAGGCCCCATACTGAAACGAAAGCCGACTCTACTTCGTTTAAGTCAATATTTCAACTGCTTCGGGCCTTTTTCTTGGCGGCCATCCTCCGCACCAGGCGCAGACGTTGTTTGGAGCAGGAGGGCGTGTCCCGGCAGATCAGGCATGACGGGCATATCCAGCCGCCGCATTCGCAGCGCCCTCCGGGCTTGTTGGCATACCCAGGCCTGCTTTGGAAGGAGACGTGGCAACCGGAGCAGGTGATATCGGCGACACCTTCCAAAACTTCCAGATCCTCGATCGGCGCAATCCGCCGCATGATTTCCCCTTGCACAAGCACGCGGTACTGAAAGCTCTGTTTATTGATTGCGTTTCCCAACGACTCGCCTTTCTGGGTGAAACTGACCTTAAGCGAGGTAATGCCGTCGATCCTTCCTTCGTACCCCGCGATCCTATGGCGGATGAGCGTTCCGTCTTGTAGTTTGACTTCCTCTCTTGCGTCTGACATATCCCCTCCTTACAACACTCACGGAAAAATAAAAAGCCTCCGGCTCGTTTAAAGCTCGGAGGCTGTTCAATGATGACGAAAGGCAAGCTCTAAAGAACAATTTGAGCATACCATCAAGCCCCCGATCTGGCAACGGCCCTCGCTGAGTCGGCCGTCGCTGAGTTCCTCAATCCAAAGAGCTACACTATTCGAGGCGGCTCCACGAGTTGTCGGGCACCTAATTCGTTTTTAGAGGATCGATGAATCAAAACGCTCCCAATCGCCGCGGCGACATCCGCAACGTCGCCATCATCGCCCACGTCGATCACGGCAAGACGACGCTGGTGGACGGCATGCTGCACCAGAGCGGCATCTTTCGCGCCAACGAGCAGGTGGTCGACCGGGTCATGGATTCACTCGACCTGGAGCGCGAGCGCGGCATCACGATCCTGGCGAAGAACACCTCGATTCATTACCGCGGCGTCAAAATCAATATCGTCGATACGCCCGGCCACGCCGACTTCGGCGGCGAGGTGGAGCGGACGCTCGCGATGGTGGACGGCGTGATGCTGTTGGTCGACGCCTCGGAGGGGCCGCTGCCGCAGACGCGCTTCGTCCTCAAAAAAGCGCTCGAGGCCGGCCTGCCGCCGGTCATCTGCATCAACAAGATCGACCGCGCCGACGCCCGTCCCGCGGAAGTGCTGGACGAGATCTACGACCTCTTCATCGACCTCGGCGCCAACGAGGACCAGCTCGACTTTCCCATCGTCTACACTAACGCCCGCGCCGGCCTCGCGATGCGCGATCTCAAAGAGCCGTCGGAAAATTTGAAGCCTCTCTTCGAATTGATCCTGAATGCTTTGCCCGGACCGGTCGTCGATGCTGCGGCGCCGACGCAGTTCCAGGCCAACAATCTCGACTACGACGACTACATCGGGCGCCTGGCGATCGGACGGTTGAAAGGCGGCACGCTCCGCACCGGCCAGTACACCCTCTGCCGCGCCGACGGGTTCCAGCAGCCGGTGAAAGTCACTCAAGTCTTCGGCTGGCGCGGGCTCAAGCGGAGCGAGGTCGAGTCGGCCGGCGCCGGCGACATCGTCGCCGTGGCCGGGATCGAAGAGATCCAGATCGGCGACACAATCGCCGACCGCGAGCATCCCGAGCCGCTGCCGCCGCTGCGCGTCGACGAGCCGACCATCGCGATGATCTTCAGCGCCAACAACTCGCCGTGGGCGGGGCGCGAGGGAGATTTCGTCACCTCGCGCAAGCTCCGGGAGCGCCTGATCTACGAGCAGCGGAAGAACGTCAGCGTTCGCGTCGAGGAGACGGAGTCGCCGGACGCGTTCCGGGTCACCGGCCGGGGCGAGTTCCAGCTCGCCATCGTGATCGAGACCATGCGCCGGGAAGGCTACGAGCTGCAAGTGTCGAAGCCGACGGTCATCACGCGGGAGCTCGGCGGCGCCGTCAACGAGCCAGTGGAGTTGCTCGTGATCGACGTTCCCGAGGAGCACATCGGGATCGTTTCGCAGTTGCTGGCGACCCGGCGCGGCAAGATGACCAAGATGGACCACGGCGGCTCCGGGCGCGTGCGGCTGGAATTCGCCGTGCCGTCCCGGGGACTGATCGGGTTCCGCTCGCGCTTTTTGACCGACACGCGCGGTACCGGAATCGCCAACGCGCTGTTCAACGGCTGGGCGCCGTGGCACGGGCCGATCCAGTCGCGCAGCAACGGCGCGATGGTCGCCGACCGCGAGGGCATGACGACGCCGTACGCGGTCTTTCATCTCCAGGAGCGCGGCGCGCTTTTCATCGCGCCGGGAACGCGCGTCTACGAAGGCATGGTCGTGGGCGAGTACTCGCGCGAGAACGATCTCAACGTCAACATCTGCCGCGAGAAGAAACTCACCAACATCCGCGCCGCCGGCCGCGACGAAAATATCTTGATCACGCCGCACCGCGAGATGGGATTGGAAGAGGGGATCGAATGGATCGCCGACGAGGAGCTGGTCGAGGTGACGCCGCAATCGATCCGGCTCAGGAAGAAAATCCTCAAGCAAGTCGAGCGCCCGCGGAGCAGATACAAGGAAGATACCGAGTAGGTATTGCGCCGCCGGCGAATTTGGTGTTAGTAAACGACCGTCGCACTCAAATCAATCTCAAACACGGAGGTACCCATGTACACGACCGATCAATACGAAGGCATGACGGCGGAGACCGTCGACATCAAGGGCGCCAAGGGCGACAAGATCAACGCCTATTTCGCCAAGCCGCTGGGCGCCGGAAAATTTGCGGGAATGGTGGTCATTCACCACGCGCCGGGCTGGGACGAATGGTACCGTGAATGCGCCCGGAGGTTCGCGCACCACGGCTATCTCACGATCTCGCCCAATCTCTATTTCCGCGACGGCCACGGAACTCCGGAAGACGTCGGCGCCAAAGTGCGCGCGGCCGGCGGCGTCGCCGACGATCAGGTCCTCGGCGATCTCGAAGGGTCGATGCAGTTCCTCCGCGCGCAGCCGAACTTCAGCGGCAAGATCGGGATTTTCGGCACATGCTCCGGCGGCCGCCACGCGTTTCTCGCCGGCTGCCGTCTCAAAGGGCTCAGCGCGGTCGTGGAATGCTGGGGCGGACGCGTCGCGGCGTCGAAGGAAGAGCTTACGCCCAAGCAGCCGGTCGCGCCGATCGACCTCACCAAAGATCTTTCCGC
>DASXUF010000028.1 GCA_036504975.1 Candidatus Binatia bacterium
GCCTGCGCCAAGTCGGGCGCCAAGAGCCAGATGGACAAGTACTACAAAAAGTCGGCTTGACGAGCTGATCTCAGCTCATGCTTCGCTTTAGATATTGCAAGCTGATCGCTGAAAGCTGAGAGTGAGAGCATGCCTCGTCAGATCACATTCGCCGGCGGCGATTACGACCGCACTCACCCTCTGATCGAGGGAAGCATCAAGCCGGAGGGGCTGGAACTCGACTGGCAAGTCCTTCCCTATCACGAGATCTGGACGCGGATGCTCAATCGCTACGAGTTCGACGCCTCCGAGCTTTCGCTCTCTTCTTATTTGATCGCGCGCACGATGGGGAAGCCGCTGATCGCGCTTCCGATCTTTCCCGCGCGCGCGTTTCGCCACTCGTGCGTTTTCGTCAACGCCCGGAGCGGCATCCGCGAGCCGCGCGATCTCGTGGGAAAGAAAGTCGGCCTGGCGGAATTCCAGCAGACCGCGACCGTCTGGGTCAGAGGGACGTTGCAGCACGAGTACGGCGTCGACTTGGAGAAGATCCGCTGGCACACCTGGACCAAGCAGAGCCGGATGGAGATCGAGATGCCGCGGCGCTACGACGTGACTCAGATTCCTCCCGGCAAGCCGCCGGACGAGATGCTGGCCTGCGGCGAGTTGGACGCGATCATCTGCGCCAATCTGTTTCCCTTGCTGCTGAACGGCCATCCGGAGATCCGCCGGCTGTTCGAAAATTATCCCGAGGTGGAGGCGGCCTATTTCAAGAAGACCGGAATCTTTCCGATCATGCACACGGTCGCCATGCGCGAGGATCTGTGGAAGGATTCGCCGTGGATCGCCGTCAGTCTGTTCGAAGCCTTTCAAAAGGCGAAAGCCCAGGCGTACGAGAGGCTCAACGATCTTTCGCCGTACAGGATCAGCCTCGTCTGGTTCCGTGAGCCGGTGAAGCAACAGCGGGAGATTCTCGGCGACGACCCGTGGCCTTACGGGTTGGCGAAAAATCGCCGCGTGGTGGAGACTTTGATGGGTTATCTCCACGAGCAGGGACTGGCGCAGAAAAAACTTCCGGTCGAGGAGCTATTCGCGCCGAACACGTTGGAGCTATGAGTTCTTGTGTCCCAGAATGACAGATAAGGCGGGTAACATGAGTCGAAGAAGTTTCTTAGGAAGATCCGGACTTATTGCATTCGCGTTCTTGTTCCTGGCCTCGCCCGCGCACGCCGCGGAGCTTAAAAGAATCACCTTCGCCTACTCCAGCCTCGGCGGGATGGCGACCGGCGTGTGGATGACGAAGGACGTCGGTGCCTTCGAGAAGTATGGAATTCAGGCGGACATCATCTATGTCCCTTCCGGCCCGGTCGTCGTGCAAGCGCTGATCGGGGGCGATCTTCACGGCGGCAGCGGCGCCAGCAACGCGGTCATCAATGCGATCCTGAGCGGCGCGCAGATCGTCGCCGTGGCGAGCACGGCGAATCGGCCCTATCACCGGCTGTGGGTGCAGCCGGAGATCAACCGGCTCGAGGATCTGCGCGGCAAGACGCTGGGCGTCACGCGATTCGGCTCGATCACGGACAACCTGACGCGAATTCTGTTGCGCCGAAACGGCATGGAAAACGCGGTAACGGTGCGCCAGATGGGCGGCACGCCGGAGGTCGGCGCGGCGTTCCAGCAGAAGGCGATCGCCGGCGCCGTGACTTCCGAGCTCCGCGTCGGACCCCACGTGCCGGCGAAGATTTTGCTGAATTTCATCGACCTGGGCATTCCTTACTCGATGAACATGATCGCCATCGCGCGCGATTACTATCGGCGCAATCCGGAAACGGTCGAAGGGATGGTCAGGGCGTACACCGAGGGCGTGGCCGCGATGAACCATCAGAAGGATCGCGCGCTCAAGGTGATCGCCAAGTACGGGCGCCTGAACGATCCCAAGCAAATCGAGGAGCAGTACAAGGATTCCGTGACCTATCTGGAGCGGATTCCCCGCGCCGAGCCCGAGGCGACGGCCACGATCCTCGAATTCATGGGCAAGAAAGGGATTCCGCTGGAGACCTTTTTCGACAACACCATCGTGGATCGGATGGTGCGCGAGGGATTCATCGACAAACTTTACAAGAAGAGATAAGGAAACGTCATGAGCGAGATCGTCGCGCGCAAGCTGACGGAAGAAAAAGACGGCATCCCCGGCTACATCGCCCATCCGGCGCGCGCGGAGCGCGGTCCCGGGCTGCTGTTGATTCACCAGCACTCGGGCCTCACGGGCTACCTCAAGACCGAGGCTTACAAGTTCGCCAAGCTCGGTTTTTGTACAGTCGTTCCGAACCTCTATCATCTGCTCGGCTATCCCGCGGTAACTCACATTCACACGGGGACGGAGATCCAGAACAAAACGCCTGACGGGGATTTCGTTCGCGTGATCGGCGCGGGCTGGCGTTACCTCGCCGGCCGGAGCGACGTCGATCCCACGCGCGCGGGGGCGATTGGCTACTGCATGGGCGGTCGCATCGGGATTCACTTCGTGGCGGCGACCCCTCAAGTGCGCGCGTTCGTCGCCTACTATCCGTCGGTGAGAAACGAAGAGCCCACGCGCCTACGGGCGCGCCATCCTTGCGACGCGGCGCGCCAGATCCAATGTCCTTCGATGGTGCTCTATGGCGGCCATGATTCGACCAGCACTCCGGACGTGCAGCAGCGCGTCAAGGAGAGTTTTCTGTCCAACGGCCGGCCGCTCGAATGGCATTTTTTCTCCCATGGCAACCATGGATTCGCTTCGACGGAATCGGACGGCTACCAGCCCCAGCTCGCGGAGCTGGTCTGGCCGCTCGTGGTAGATTTTCTTGGCCGCGAGCTCGGGCAACCGGGAGGTTGATGAGCTACGGCTACGCATTATGAGCGACGAAGAGCTTCGCACGGTCAGCTCGACCAACCCGGCGATCGTCTGCGGCGCCGGATGAATTCTTCAGAATTGAGGAGGCAATCTTATGGAAAAGCCGAGAATCCGCCACATCGCGATCAACGTCCAGGACCGGGAAAAAGAAGCCGAGTACTACAAAAAAGTCTTCGGCATGGAAGAAAAACTCCGGGGAGAGAACGGCACGATCTATCTTTCCGATGGATTTGTCGACATCGCGCTGATCAGCACCCCGCGCCATCCCTGGGGGATCAACCATTTCGGCTTCAAGGTCGACAACGTGAAAGCCGTCGAGCAAACGGCGCAAACCACCGCCGAGGCGAACACCTTCGGCGCAGTCGCGGAGAGCTGGATTAAAGACCCCGAAGGCAATCGGGTCGATATATCCGAACACGGATGGCCAATCTAAAATAATGTTGAATTTTGAGTTTTGAATGTTGAGTTGAAGAATCGAGAATGAGAATCACGCTCAAGCTGCGATTGAAGTTGCTGGTCGCAGGCGCTCTCGTGTCGCTTGCCGCCTCAACTTCACCGGCGCAGCAGCGGGTGACGATCGCGTATTCCGCCGTGAGCCCGATCATGGCGGGTGTCTGGATGGCGAAGGAGACGGGCGCTTTCGAGAGGCATGGGCTCAAGGCTGATCTCGTCTACATCGCCTCGGGCGGGATCACCGTTCAGGCGATGATCGGCGGCGATCTCGATCTGTCGGTCGCCGCGAGCAACGCCGTCGTCGGCGCGATTCTGAGAGGCGCGCCGCTCGTCGCCGTCGGCAGCTTGACCAACCGGCCGGCGATGAGTTTCTGGGTCCAGCCGGACATCGCCAAGGCGGAGCAGTTGCGCGGCAAGATCGTCGGCATCACCCGCCACGGCTCGACGACCCATTTTCTCACCGTCGCCATGCTGGAGCGGCTGGGACTACAAGATAAAGTGAAGCTCCAGCCGTTCGGCGGCACGGTCGAGGCGGACATCGCGTTTCGCGCGGGATTGATCGCCGGACGGATATCTTCGACGAAGCCGGACCCGCGGAGCCACTCGCTCGTCGATTTGTCGCAGTTGGGGATTCCGTTCTCCATGGACCTCATGGCGGTGAAGCGGGATTTCAACAAAGCCTCGCCCAAGCTCGTCGAAGGAATGCTTCGGGCCTACGTCGAGGGCGTGGCGGCGCTCAGAAAAAAAGAGGAGGCGCTCAAGGTCCTGGCTAAATATCTGCGCGCACGCGCGGGGACGCTCGATGAGCCGTACGAATACGCGGTCAAATATCTCGAACGCGATCCGAAAGTGGAGCCGGCGGTGATTCAGACCGTGCTCGATTGGGAAGGCAAGGCGGGCGAGCCCGCAAGCCGGTTTTTTGACAACGGCGCCGTCGAGCGTATCGCGAAAGAAGGGTTCATCGACAATCTCTATAAAGCAGTACGGTGATGGACGTAGCGGCGTGGAGACAAAGCATTGGCGAGATGGTGCGGGCGCACATGCGCTCGCCCGAGCTCGAACGTTATTTCTCCGTCAGGATGACGCGGCCGCGGGCGCAGCTCATGCTCCTCCAGCTCGGGCTCTACATCCGCCACCGCCGCGACTGCTGGGCCAACGTCTCGTCCAATTGTCCGGAGATGGCGGTTAAGCACAAGATCATCGAGCACGAGATCGGCGAGGTGATCAAGGACAAATATTCGGAGCACGGACACCTCGATCTGATCGTGCGCCAGGGCCGCTCGCTCGGCCTCGGCGCCGATGACGTTCTCAACGTCAAACCGATTCCGACAACGCAGGCGACATTGTACGCGTGGGCGTGGATGACGCGAACGAAAAGCTGGATCGAGGGGTTGGCCGCGCTCACGGTGACGGAGTGGACCAACGACGACCGGCTGCTGCGCGACCAGGGCGGCGGCCATTCGACGCGGATGGCGCGGCGGTGGATGGACGACATGGGACTCAAGATGAAAGACCTGCCCAACTTCGAAGCCCACAGCGAGGCCGACGAGGAGCACAGCGACATGTTTCTGCCGTTCCTCGAGCGCTTCGCGACCGGCGAGAAAGAGAAGCTGGCGCTCCAGGCGGTAAAGGAATCGCTTGACCTTTTTGCGATTTATCGCGAAGGCGTGGCCGTGGCGATGGAAAAAACCCCTGAGAAGTAAAAAGTCAAAGTAAAAAGGTAAAAGGGAGACTAAGATGAGCTACTGGAGAGATGCGCGCGGAGAGATCGATGAGATGTTGAACCATCATTTTGATACGCCGGAATACAAACGACTCTTCGGCGTAAAGCTCACTCCGGAGCGGGATAAGATTCTCAACCGTCATTACCCGCACTACATCAAGAGTCGGCGCGATTGCTGGGCCGCGGCGCAGGCCAAGGCGCCGCTCGACGTGAAGCGCGCGATCTGGGAGCACGAAAAAGACGAGCTGATCTACGACGAGCGCCTGGGCGCCGCGCATCTCACCGACGACGACATGGCCCGCGCGACGGCGGAATCGACTCTGCTCCCCGGCGCGCGCGCCGCTATCTACGCCTGGCTCTATCTCTGCACGACGCGGCCGTGGATCGAGAGCCTCATGATCAACCACGTGACCGAGCGGAAAAACAATCCCGAGATCGTCAAGGGCGGCGGCTTCACCCAGCGGATGGCGATGAAGAAGGTGAAGGATCTCGTCGGCTCGGTCGAGAAGCTCGACGCCAACACGCGCGTCCACATGGTCGCGGATATCGACCACTCCAACCTCTTCGAGCCGTTCTTCGAGCGCTACGTGACGGATGAGCCAATCGCGCGCACGGTCGTGAACGCCGCCAACGACAGTCTCGCGATCGACCGGGCGTATCGCAACGCGCTGGCCGTGGGAATGATGGAGATCCCAGAGTGACGGGCCCGCTGCGGCGGGCGCTTGTCCTCCATCTTGATTGACGGCGGCCGGTTAAAGGGGTATTCTTAATTCGACCAGAATTTTGGTCGAAATCCCATGCCTAAAACCCTGCCTATCTCCGAAGTCAAAACGCGGTTGCCAGAGCTCGTTTCTGGCGTCTCCGAGCGGGAGGAAGAGATCGTCGTCACGCGCAACGGCAAGCCCGCCGCCGTCCTGGTCAATTACGACGAATACGAGCGGTTGAAGGGCAGCCTCGAGGTCTTGAGCGATCGCGTCTTGATGAAACAAATTCGCCGGAGCAAAGCTTTTTATTCAAGAGGACGGCAAGGATTGTCTTTTGAGGCCGTCTTCGGCGAACCTCTTCACGCCCGCAAGCAACGGAAACGGTAATGGCCGTCTATCGGCCCGCCATCCCCCCGCACGTCGCCGAAATAATTCGTCACCTGCATCCGAATCTAAAACGCAGCGTCAAGCAAGCCTTACGATCGCTGAGCGCGCAACCTTTTTCCGGCGAGCCGTTGCTTCGAGAATTGGACGGGCTGTGGAGGTACAAAGTGAGACGATTCCGCATCGTCTACGAGATCGACCGAAAGAAGCGGCTGATCAGAATCTTCGCAATCGGCCACCGGCGCGAGATTTACGAAAAACTGGCTGAACAACTTCATCGCTTAGGGCGACAGCGGAAATAGACCCCGATGACCTTCAATCTTTGCCTTTGGCCAGCATGTCGACGGGCGTCTGCCGCGGACCCAGGCTCTCGTAGTACTCCTTCGTCTCCGGATTGTATCTGCCCTGGTTGAAGCCGCCGCCTTTCTGGCTTCGGACAATGACCGCGACCGCTCTCTCGCCGACGGTGACCTCGGTGTGGATCTCGTGCGGTCTCACGAGATCGATCTCTCCGGGGCCGACCAGGCGGTCGGTGGTCTTCCTGATCTCGGCGTAGCCCGGCCTGGAGCGATCGTCGAGGCGCTCGTAGCGCTCGACCCGCTCGTGCCCGTCGAGCACTCCGTAGAGCGTGTAGATGTGAGCGTGATCGTGGATGCGCGCGCGGCCGCCCTGCCGCGCGGCTCCCTTCGTCAGGCCGTTGATCGCGAAGCCGTAGTCCGGGTCTTCGTAGAACAGCAGGTTCTCGGCCCGTCCATCCGCCGGGACGCAGTCCGGCCAGCTTTTCGACGCCTCGCGGACCTCCGGATCGGCGAGCAGCTCCGCCAGGATCGGAGCGAGAGTGGTCCAGCGCTTTTCCGGATCAGGCTCTCTGGCAAACAGCTCGCGCGTCTTCTCGATGAAGCGCTCAAGCGCGTTTCGAGTCTTGGCTTCCATGAACGCGGAACCCTCCTTTTTCTTGGATCGACTGCTGCGCCGAGCGCGGCGCTTCTTCGATCGCATAGAAGCGAGCGCAGTTGCCCCAGAGAATTTTGCGCTTGTCCTCGTCCGACAGCGGCAGCTTGAGAAAGTCGTCCACGGCCGCCGGATACCGGGAATCGCCATGAGGATAGTCGGTCGAGAAGACGAGCTGGTCGCTGCCGAACTCCTCGATCATGTAACGCGCGGGGCCTTCGTCCGGTTCCACCGACACAAAACACTGGCGCTTGAAATAGTCGCTCGGCTTCATGGAGAGCTCCGGCATGAAGACGTCGCCCTCCCGCTCGTAGCCCTCATCCATGCGCCACAAGAGCCACGGCACCCACGAACAATTAGCCTCGAGAAACGCGACTTTGAGCTTCGGGTGGCGCTCGAGGATGCCCCCGGCGACGAAGCTGCCGAGACCGAGCATCTGCTCGAACGGCTGCGCATAGACGCGCCGGATCCCGAAGTTCGGCTCGAAGTAATCGCCGCTCTGGCGCGAGCGCGACCCCGTCGCTTCATGGAAGCCCACAGGAATATTGAGCTCCTCCAGAATCTCCCACAGCGGCTCGTAGTACGGGTCGTGCCAGGTCTTGCCGTTGACGATGTTGGATCTGATAAAAACCGCGCGGAACTTGAGCTCTTCCACCGCCCGGCGCGTCTCCTCGACGGCGTCCCGGATATCGTAGACCGAGATCATCCCCGCGCCGAGAAGCCGCGCCGCGTCGCTCCGGCAGAAATCGAACATCCAGTCGTTGTACGCCCTGGCGATAGCGGCGGCGAACCGCGGCTCTCGATCCGGGTGAGTGAGCACGCTAAGCCCACGGCTGGGGAACAGCACCGCGACGTCGATCCCTTCTCGATCCATCGCCTCGAGCTGGACGTCGGGTCCCCACCCGCGTCGAGCGTGGTCGCGGTAGAGCTTTTGATTCCGTTCGTAGTTGTGGCCCCGATGCGGCACCCCGCTCGTCCGTCTGCCGTTGGGCTCGCCGTCCGGGAAGATCACCCCCAGGTCGCGCACGTTATCGGACGTCCTGCCGCGCGGCGCGACCGCTCTGAACTCCGGGGTGATGTAGCGCTCCCATAGGTCGGGCGGCTCCATGATGTGCATGTCGCTGTCGAATACCTTGAATCCCGCCTTCGCCATGGACCCCTCCTTTCCTTACCCCGTAACACGGATCGCCAACATCTTCACTTCGTGTAGACCTTGTCGATAAAACCGTTTTTATCCAACTCGCGCACGATGCTGTCATCTGCCATGTCTTTGAAGCGAAGGCGCGCGCCGGGCTTGCGGCTTACGGCTTCTTGGATTTGAGTCTCGACGCCGGCTCTCGTCACCAGCGGCACCCGGTCATAGAGTTTCGCGTTTGCACGGTAGGTGTCCTCCAGATAGGCCTCGTTGGTTATCCTGCTGTACTTGGAAATGATTTTTTTGCTCTCTTCCTTACGGGTCTTGAAAAAGTGGGTAGCCTCGATGTGCGCCATCACCACCTTTTTCACCGTCTCCCTTTGGCGTGCGAGATAGCTCTTGGTGGTGGTGGCGCAGATATAAGGGAAATCAAACCGCTTCTGAAAATCGGCGGTGCTGATGAGGATCCTGAAAGGTATGCCCTGGGTCAGGTGGATGACGCCCGGAGGCGCCGGAAACCCGGCGATTCTGCCCGTGCGAAACGACGCGGCCCGCTCCGACGGGCCGCCGACCTGCATGATCAGAACCTGCTTGTCGGGTTCGAGCCCCACTCCTTTAATCAATGCGCGCGCCGCCACGTCCGACGCGCTGCCGATCCGGCTGATGCCGATGTTTTTCCCTTTCAGGTCCTCCGCCGATTTGACCGATTCTTGCACCACCAGCTCGTAGGGGAGGGAATTGAGATAACAGGCGACGAGAACCAGTTCAGCCCCCGCCGTCACCGCGCTGGCTACGCCTCCGCCCGACGCGTTGGCGATCTGCACGTCGCCGGCCACGAGACTGGTCACGCTGGTCGTGGTGCTGGGAATGAAGAGCAAGTCTGCGTCCACTCCGTGCTTCTTATAGAAACCCTGGTGTTGAGCGATGTACCAGACGGAATTGCTCGCCTCCAGAGCGCTGTGGGAAAGCCTGATCTTTTCCTGACTCCAGCCATCCCCCGAAGCAAGTAAAGAAAAAAGAAGCGTTAGGGCGGCAAGAAACCAAAATCCCCGTGGAAGTTTCATAACACCTCCCAGAAGAGGCGACGCTGAGGAGCTGGCTTTCGAGCAAGGTCTAGCGCGATCGCGAGAGAATGTCCATACGTAATGGAGTGGCATCTAGCTTCGTCCGGCCCTCGCGGCTCAGGAAAGATTGTGAGAAGCGAGTTGTTTCCCTGCCAATGGGAGCGGAGAATAATTTCGCTCCAACGCGCTCAGTGACCGTGGCGCTCTAACACCGCCAGGGCCGCCTGGCAGCAGAGGATATCTTGTTCGGCCCGGTTTCCTCCCGCGACCCCGATGGCGCCGCGGACCGCTGTGCCTTCGACGATCGCGATGCCGCCGCCCGCGGGCAGGATCCGGCCGCGATGGGAGATAACCAGGCTGCGCAGCCAGGGTTGCCGCGCATGGGGCACAAGTTCCGCCGTCGCCACGTGAAAGGCGGCGGCCGTGTAGGCCTTATTGAAGGCGAGCTCCGCGGTCTTGGGCTCGGCGCTGTCCATCCGTCCGACGGCGATGGGCGAGCCGGCTTCGTCGACGACGGCCGCCGTTACGGCCATTCCCTGTCTTCGCGCGTAGGCGTGCGCCGTATGGACCATCTCCCAGGCCTGGTCCACAGGAACCGGTCCCACGGCCGCTTTGTTCTTGCGGAAGAAGGCGGCGTTGACCTCGATAGAGGCTTGATGTTCGGCAGGGACGTCGGAATCGCGGAAGATCGCGTCCACCGGACAGACGATCTCGCACTGCTCGCAATCGATGCAGACTTCAGGATCGATGTAAAACTGCGGCGCTCCCGGCGTCGTATGGATGCAGGCGACGGGGCAGACATCGACGCACGCCCCATCGTTGGTGCATAGACTGGTGATGACGTAAGTCACTTGTCCTCGCTACGCTTGGCGCCCTTTGCGCCTTTGCGCGAGACAGTTTTTATCCGATCCGAATTCCTCATCGCGCCAAGACGTCAAGACGCAAAGAATATATCCCGTGACAATTTTTCCTCGGACCATGAATAATGCACGCTAGGCGTCCGGTGCCAGCGGCAGGTCGGTGCGAATCACATCCGCAACGTGAACGCGGGTTCCGTATTTGGGCGTTACCAGCCTGCCGTCCGGGCCGAGCGTCCCGAGACCCGCCGCAGCAGCCAATTTCTCGCCATTGGGATCGGCCAAGGCCGTAGCCCGAAAACCGAGCTCTCTGATCCACGCGCTAAGAACGAAAGTGATGAACAATCCGTTCTGCACCGGCACCTGGCCGCCGATGCCCGGCGCCTCTCGCGGATCATACTCGGCCGGCACCGCGCAGACGACAGCGAACGGATACTGTTCAGCGCCACCCAATCTTGCAATCCCTACGAGGTCCGCTCCCAGGTAGCGCGCCAGCTCTTTCACGTGGCTCGAGGTGATCTCGGGCGTGTGAAGTTCCGCTTTGGTCGGGAAGACGTTGCCTTCCGGCGCGCTCCGGATCAGCTCCGTGACGGCATTGGCAAGATCGGCCGGAGGCCTGTTGATGAAAAAATCCCAGTAGGGATCGCCTGCCCTGAGCCTGGTCGAAGGGTCGCTGGAATCTTTCCGGCGCCACGGGATTTTTAGCGGGCCCAATCGTAGCGCCACTAGACGTCCCGCTTGACGAACCGGTTGGTGTTCTCTTTCAGCGGGGCGTAGTAGCCGATGTCCCCGGCCGCCTTCGCCGAGCCGCCCTTGTCTTCGTGCGCCGCCGTGCAGCCGGCGACCGTGCAGGCCTGCTCGCCCGGCTTGACGCCGGAGTCATAGCCGAGCCAGCGCACCCGCTTCTGAGCCACGACTCCCCAGAAGCGGTCGTCGATCGCCTTCAGCAAGTGGACGAGCGCCGGACGCGCCGGGATGGGACAGGCGCTGAGAGTCCGGCCCGCGAGCCGGCGCCACCAGACGTTGGGTTTGGTAAACGGGCAAACGGTCGCGCAGGAGAGGCAGCTTACCCAATGCTCGTGCGTGTACGGCCTGAGCTTGTAGCAGGTGAGCCAGTTGATCTTATATTTCTCGATGCCGTTGTGGACGACTTTATCGCCGAACGTGATGCTGTTGGTGGGGCAGTTGATGGCGCATTTCCGGCAGATCTTGCAGAAGTCCTCGACGCCGATGTCGACCGGCTCGTCCGGCACCAGCGGGAGATCGGTCAAAATCGGGTCCGGCATGTGGATGCGGGCGCCGAACGTCTTATTGATGACGAGCCCGTTTCGCCCCAGCTCGCCGATGCCCGAGGCCACGCCCGCAGCTTGTGGAGTCACCACGCCCCGCACCGCGGTGTATCCCAGCTCCTTGACGTAACCCTCCAGCGCCTTGAGAATCAGCACGCCTTTCATTTGCGACACGTGGTAGGCGGCGTCGCCGATGAAATGCCGGTGGGCCTGAAGCTTGTCGTGATCCCACGCGGTCGTGGTGACGATGACGTAGGGGAACTTTCGCACCAGCTCCTCGGGAGTCTTTTGCTCGTACTCATCTTTCGCCGTGCCGTCTTGCACGTAGCGGCTGCCGGCGTAGAGGAAGGAGGGATGCGCCTTCGCGACGGCGACGACATCGGCGCCCATGTAGCGGGCGACGGCTTTGATGTGGCGCGTCATCGCGGCGGGGTCCGTTACGGCTACCCGATTCGGGTTGACCTTGCCTTTGCTTGCCTGATTGATCACCGTGGTGAGGAAATGTCTGCGATCGGCGAAATGGTTCGGGGCCGACACACGGGTGAGCGGATCTTTGGAGATCGTGTTGTGGTACCAGTTGAACAGCGCCTTCCCCAGCTCGCCGCGCTGGTTTTTGGGATGCGGCGACTGGTTCATATCGACGTTGACGACCGGACCCACGATGCGGACTGTCCGGCCGAGGTAGGGAGGGGGCGGCGGCTCTCGGTCCGGTTGCTGGTCTCCGATGAGAGATTTCATTGCCTTGTCCAACGTCGCAGCCATCACTGTCTCACCGGTCCCATTATAAAGCCGAATTATGAAAGCGGAAGCGGAAATTGGTCTCTTTTCAGCTTTCATCCCTTCGACTCCGCTTTCATCCTTGATAAGAGGCGAGAGCCACCTCAGCACAGCGCTGGTCCTGCTCCTCGGTGCCGCCCGCCACAGCGATGGCGCCGACGACGCTGCCGCCCTCCACGATCGGGAGCGCGCCGCCGCCCGGCATGATGCGACCGTTGCTCGATACCACCAGGCTTTGAAACCATGTCTGGGCGGCGACTGCCGATAACTCCTTCGTCGGCTGCTGGAAGCTCGCGGCCGTGTACGCTTTGTTCAGGGCGATTTCCACCGTGATGGGACGGGCTCGATCCATCCGGCCCAGCGCGATCATGCGGCCGCTTTGGTCAACGACCACCGCCGTCACTGCGATGTCCAACTGCGCGGCTTGCGCGTGGGCGCTTCGCACCATCTCAATCGCCTTTTCTCCGGGTATAGCCATCGTCGCTCGTAATCCTCCTCCGCGTCGAAGTAGGGCTTAGTGTAGCAGGTGCGGGTATCCAACAGTCAAGCACTCCGGTCCGGAGAGAACCGATACCGCTTTTCGTAATGGCCCACGAGTTGAACCGGCGCCCGCTTGTCGGATATGGTCCGTGACAGAAGAAGGGATGAGGGATGAAGGATGAAGGATGAGAAAGCATAGAGGAGAATAATGTCTTACGCGAATGTTCGCGGCGTCAAGATCAACTATAAAGTCTTCGGCGATCGCGGCCCGTGGGCGGCGCTATCGCCCGGAGGCCGGCGCGATATCAGCGGCATCGAGCCGCTGGCCCGACGACTGGCCGACGCCGGCCACCACGTCGTGATCTTCGACCGGCGCAATTGCGGCGCTTCCGACGTCGTCATCGATGGAGAGGAATCGGAATACGAGATCTGGGCGGACGATCTTCACGAGCTGCTCTCCCAACTCGGCGCTCTTCCCGCCTTCGTCGGCGGCAGCTCGTCCGGCTGCCGGACCTCGCTCCTTTTCGCATTGCGCCACCCCGAGGCCGTGCGCGGCCTCATGCTTTGGCGCGTCACCGGCGGCCGCGTCGCGTGCGAGCGCCTGGCTGAAGAATATTACGGCCAGTACATGGCCGCCGCGAAGCGAGGCGGCATGGCCGCGGTGTGCGAGATGGAACACTGGAAGGAGCGAATCGAAGCCAGGGCCGAGAACCGCGACCGGCTGATGAAAATGGACCTCCAGCGCTTCATCGCCGTCATGTCCCACTGGCGGGAATATTTTGTCCGCGGCGCCGACCTGCCCGTCATCGGCGCGACCGCAGCGGAGCTCAAATCAATTAAAGTCCCCGCCTACATCATTCCAGGGAACGACAACACCCATTCGCAAAAAACCGGCGAGAACCTGGGCCGCATCCTTGCCGACGCCGAAGTGCACGTCTTGTTTCCGAAGCATTACGACATGGACTTGAGCCCGCGGGAAGAATGGGAGGAGAAAGCAGGCGAGATAGCCGCGCTCTTCGCCGATTTTATCAAGCGGGCGGCGTAAGAGGAGAACAGGATGAAGATCGCGGTGATCGACGACTATCAGGACGCGTTCCGCACGCTCAAGTGTTACGCCAAGTTGAAAGGGCACGACGTGATCGTTTACAACGACACCGAGAAAGATCCGGAACGGCTCGCCGCTCGGTTGAAAGACGCAGAAGCGGTGTTGCTGACGCAGCAGCGCTCACGGTTTCCCGGCGCGGTGATCGAGCGTCTCCCCAAGCTCAAGCTCGTGAGCCAGACCGGGCGCGCGACCGCGCATATTGACGTCGAGGCCTGCACCCGGCGCGGAGTCGTGGTCTCGGCCGGCGGGGCGGGCAGGGCGCACACGACGGCCGAGCTTACGTGGGGACTAATATTGGCGGCGCTGCGCCACATCCCGTTCGAGGTCAAACGATTGCGTGAAGGACACTGGCAATCGACGATCGGCACCGCCGTGCAAGGCAAAACGTTGGGAATCTACGCGTTCGGCAAGATCGGCAGCCTGGTGGCCGGCGTGGGACGCGCCTTCGGCGCGCGCGTGGTCTGCTGGGGACGGGAAGGATCGAAGGCGCGCGCGAAAGAGGCGGGGTACGAAGTCGCCGCGAGCCGGGAATTGTTTTTTCGCGAATCCGATATCGTGTGCCTGCATCTGCCGCTCAACAACGAGACGCGCGGCATCGTGACGCGCGCGGACGCGCTGAAAGCCGGGCGTCCGGGGTTCGCGGCGGTGGATGTCTTCGAAGACGAACCGGTCATCGGCGCGGTGCACCTGCTCAAAATGGACAACGCGGTCTGCACGCCGCACCTCGGTTACGTCGAGCACGATAGTTATGAATCCTACTATGGCGACGCCGTCGAGCAGATTATAGCCTACGTTCAGGGCAAGCCGATCAACGTGGTGAATCCGGAAGCGTTGGGAAAAAAATAATCTCTAAAGGAGAGGGCCATGAAGCGGACCCACTTTGCTTTCGCTTGTCTTTTGCTCGTAGCCGTCCTTGCGACCGTCGGCGCCTCCGGCTTTGCCGGCGAGCCGCCTTTCTACAAGGGCAAGACTCTCACTATCCTCATACCACGACGAGCTTGTGACGGCCGATGGCGAGCTCTTGTCCAGCACCGAAGCGCCCGATCTTCTCGAGATACAGAGTCGGAATGGACGGCGCGAAACTGGCGGCGAGAATCGCGCAGGCGCCGCCCGAGGTGAAAAACCTGATTCGTCAGTACACCGAGCCGAAGAAGTAGGGCATCTTCACCAGCGCCCCGATTCCGGCCGCACCGGGCCAAACCGGTCAGCGCATGAAGTCATCGTGGCTCTCGTGCCGCGACGAGCGGCATGAACCAAGACACGCGCATAAAAAGAGAGTCTGACAAGGAGAAAAAGATGCCGAACGTTAAACTGCCGACGGGCGTCGATCTCTATTACGAGTCTCACGGTCACGGAGAGCCGCTGATTCTGGTGCCGTCGACCGCCTACTCCTCAGAGGTTTGGAAACCTTCGCAGATGCCGCTCGCGCAATCCCTCAATTTGATCATCCACGAT
>DASXUF010000029.1 GCA_036504975.1 Candidatus Binatia bacterium
ACGCCCATCGACTGCGCCAGCTTGGCGAAATCGATGTTCGGATTCTCGATCGTCGTTCCGATTGCCGCGGTGTCCATGCGGCGGTTGTGCAGCCCGGCCATTTTCTGCAGGTGCATGACTTCCTGGTGGTAGGCGCGGTTATTGTGCATCACCATGAGGATCGGGATCTTGTGGTGCGCCGCGGTCCACAGCACGCCGGGCGCGTACATCAGATCGCCGTCGGGCTGGATCGATACCGTGATGATGCCCTTATCGCGGTTGGCGAGCGCCGCGCCGACCGCGCCCGGAGCGGCGTAACCGACGCCGGAACCACCCGAGCCGCCGAGAAAATTGTAATATTCCGTCGCCGGCCACAAATTCCGGTTCCACTGGATGCTCGAAGTGGCGAGGCACCATTTCTCGTCTTTGATCGTATTCCACAGATGGGCGGAGAGCCGCGCCGTGCTGACCGGCGACGCGTCCCAGCCGTGACTCGCCGCAGTGCGCGCGCGCTCCTTCATGCGGCGATAATCCGTGCGCAGCTTGGCCGCGCGCTCCGCGATGGCGGCGCGCCGTGACGCGCCGATCGCGCTCTTCACCGCCTCGGTCAGAGCCGGCAGCGTCGCCTGCGCGTCGCCGAAGATCGCCAGATCGACCGGCATGAAACGCTGCATGTCCTGGTAGTTCGATTTCGTCAACGTTTCGCCGAGCGAAATGTGGATCGCCTTGACGTCGGGCTTGGCCAGGCGGCGGTATTCGTGATGCGGATCGGTGACTGTGTTGAATTGTCCCCATGGATCGGCGACTTCCAACAACAGCACGACGTCCGCCTCGGCGACGAGCGCGCGCCGGTCTTCGTTGCGGCAGAGATAGTGGGTCGTCGGAACGTTAAAGCGGCCGTATAGATCGGCGACCGGGGCGTTCAGCGCCTCTGCCAATTCAACGACGCGCTTCATTCCTTCCTGCGAGCGCGCCGCCCGGTCGGCGATGATCACGGGACGCTCCGCCGCGACCAGCATCTTCGCGGCCTCGACCACGGCGCCGCCGTCGCCCTGCGGCGGGATCGAAAGCGTGAGCTTCGGGATGCGCAGCTTCTTCTCGTCGTGGATCGGCTCTTCCGCCAGATCGCCGTCGGCGGTGACGACGATCGGCTCCATCGGCGGCGTCGTGCAAAGCTTGTAGCCGCGCATGACCGACTCGGCGAAAGCTTGCAGCGATGCCGGCTGATCGTCCCACTTGGTGAAATCGCGCAGCAGCAACGCCGGATCCTGCACGCAGTGGTACCACTCCGTGCCCGGCCTGCGCGTGGCCGCATCGACGAAGTTGCCGGCGAATATCATGATGGGAACGCGGTCGCACCAGGCGTTGTAAACCGCCATCGCCGCGTGCTGCAGCCCGACCGTGCCGTGCGCGAGCACGCCCATCGGCTTGCCCGCCGCTTTGGCGTAGCCGTGCGCCATCGCGACCGAAGATTCCTCGTGCATGCAGGTCAGGAACTCCGGTTTTTTATTGCCGCCGTAGTTGACGATGGACTCATGGAGGCTCCGGAAGCTCGAGCCCGGATTCGAAGTGATGTACTCGATGCCGGTCGCTTTGATGACGTCGACCATGAAATCCGAACCGGGGCGCGCGATGATTTTTTCGCTCGCCCGCGCGGGCTCTTTAGCTTCCCCGCCGGCGGTTGCCGCCTCGGCCGACCGGGTGTTTTGCACGAGCCGCGCGCCAATGGTGGCTGCCGCCGCGGTTGCCGCGGCGCCTTTGAGAAATGAACGACGGTCGATGGTTTGTTTGCCCATAGTTCGTCTCCTTTTGCCGGGAGCGTAACCGATGCGCTCGCGCCGTGTCAACATAAACTATCCGAGAGACGTGAACCCGGCATGGTCCGCACATCGACATGCGGGGTCTTCCATGATAAATTCAATCGCCATCGGAGGTTTGCCGTGCGTAAGATCCCCATCGCATTGTTCTCGGTTATCGCCGTGGGTTTCGGAGCTTTGCTGGCGCTGAATTTTCGGCCGAATGCCCCGGTCGGTCCGGCTGAGCCGCCCCGGACGAAAGCCGTTTCGGCTTCGATCGCCGTCCAGACGGTGCCTGGGATGCCGCCGGTGATAAACCCATCGAATCTCTACAGCGAAACCGATGTGGGAAAATTCAGCCCGGCGGTCGCCGGCGCATTGACGCGCGTCTACGTTCCCAACCGCTCGTCGAATGACGTGCACGTGATCAACCCTGAGACGCTCAAAGTAATCGATCGCTTCCCCGTAGGCGTGCACCCGCAGCACATCGTGCCGTCGTGGGACTTGAAGATGCTATGGGTGAACAACAACGCCGAGGGGCGCCCCGACGGGAGCCTGACGCCGATCGATCCGAAGACGGGTAGGCCGGGAAAATCCGTTCCCGTCGACGATCCCTACAATATGTATTTCACTCCCAACGGCACCTGGGCGGTCATCGTAGCCGAGGCCTTTAAGCGCCTGGATTTCCGCGACCCGCAAACCATGGCGTTGGAGGTCTCGCTCGAAGTGCCCGAATGCGCCGGGATCAACCACGCTGACTTTTCCATCGACGGGCGTTTCGGGATTTTTACTTGCGAGTACGCCGGCAGCGTGGCGAAAATCGATTTCGTCGAGCGCAAGGTTGCCGGTTATCTCAAACTCTCGCGCGGCGGCATGCCGCAAGACGTTCGGGTTTCGCCGGACGGCGCGATTTTTTACGTTGCGGATATGAAAGCCGGCGGCGTGTTTCTGATCGACGGGAAGACATTCAGAGAACTCGGCTTCATCGAAACCGGCACCGGGACGCACGGCCTCTACCCAAGCCGCGACGGGACGAAACTCTACGTGGCCAATCGCGGCTCGGCGCGCGTCTACGGCCCGCCACGCGGCGATGGCAGTGTTTCCGTCCTGGATTTTGCGACGCGGAAAGTCGTCGCCACGTGGCCGATTCCCGGCGGCGGCAGCCCGGATATGGGGAACGTGAGCGCCGATGGAAAGAAGCTCTGGCTCTCGGGCCGTTATGACGACGTCGTCTACGTTATCGACACGATGACGGGCGAGGTGAAATCAATTTCGGTCGGGGACGAGCCGCACGGACTCACGGTCTGGCCGCAACCGGGACGGTATTCACTGGGACACACGGGAAACCTGAGGTAAGGATGAAGGATGAGGGATGAAGGCTGAAGCAAGAGGTCGTTGCTGTTTCATCCTTCATAATTCATCCTTCATCCTTGCTTTTCAGCGCGGGCATCACATGCCGCGTAAAGAGATCCACTGACCGCAGCGATTCCTCCAAAGATAAATCTCCGAAAGCGAATTGGCCGACCAGATAGTTCGCGCCGGATTCCGCAAGCTGGGATTGCAGGAAAGCGCGCACGGTCTCCGGACCGCCGGCAATGCCTTGCCCCGCCAATGGGAGTTCATCGAAAGTCGGCGGCCGCTGGTGTATCGGCGCGCCGCCGCGAAGCTTGAACAAATGGTTGAAGCTCCGGTGCCACATCGAATAGGCGCGCCGCGCGATCGTAAGCGCTTCGTCGTCAGCGCCGGCCACGACGATGAAGCGGCCGATCCCGATCATCGGCTTTGCGCCGGTTTTTCCATGCGTCTCGCCCCGGACTTGACGGTAGCGATCGACAAAGCTGCGCGTCTTGGCGGCGGAGTCCAGGCTCACGATATTGAGGCCGCGGCGCGCCGCCCGCTCGGCGCTCTCGACGGAGTGGACGCCGTACCAGACGGGCGGATGCGGTTTTTGCAGCGGTTCGAGCTCCATCGGGACATGGTCGAAGGAAAAAAACTCGCCGTGGAAATCGAGCGTCCTTTGCGCCAGGCCCGCGAGGACCACGTCCAATGCCTCCGTGTAGATCCGCTGCGCGTCGGCGGGATTCACTCCGTAGAATGAAACCTCGATGGGAGAGGAGCCGCGGCCGAAGCCGATCTCGAGCCGGCCGCCGCTCATTTGATCGAGCATGCAGATCTCTTCGATCAAGCGCAGCGGATGATGCAGCGGCAGCGCATAGACCAGCGGCCCGAAGCGCAGCCGCCGCGTGCGCTCGGCGACGGCGGCGAGGAACACGCTTGGCGCCGGCGCCATGCCAAGGGGAGTCGAGTGATGCTCCGCAAGGTGGTAGGCGTAAAAACCCGCGCAGTCATAAGCCTCGACGAGATTGAGGCGTGCCGCGTAAAAATCTTTCAGCGGCGCGGCCCCGCGATCCAGATGATCGAATACGCCGAATTCCATAGCTGATTCCGAATCCGCTGGCGATGCTACATTAACCCGCGCCATCGATACAAGCCAGCGACGCGGAATGGTTTACCTGTCTCAAGGAAATTCCTCCCTCGAATCCTGAATTTTCCCTACTCATCGGGTCGCTGCGTGGTTGTATGCTTTGAGTGGGGGCGGCACACGCGGCGGCGACGCGGTCTGAAAATCATAGACATGGAGGTCGATGTTATGAACGAACAGATAGCTACAGGCCAGTGGAAGCAAATGCGCGGTGCGCTGAAATCGTGGTGGGGCCGCTTCACCGACGACGACTTCGACTGGGTCGGAGGAGAGAAGGACAAGCTGATCGGCTTGATCCAAGAGAAGTACGGACAGACCCGCGATCAGGCCGAGCAGGAAGTCGAAAAGCGCCTGAGAGAGTACGACGCGAGCGGCACAGTCGCCGGCGTGACGGCTAGGGCGCAGGAACTCGGCGCCCAGGCCACGGCCAAGGTGAGGGAAGCCGTCGACTCGGCGAGATCTTATATACGCGACAAAGACTACGGGGATATAGCCAAAGAGGCCACGGACCTGGTTCGCAGCTATCCCGTTCAATCGCTCTTGATCGGCATCGGCATCGGTTTTCTGCTGGCGCGAAGCGCGAAAAGATAATTCCATGAGCGTCAGGACGGAACCGGCGGCGCAGCCGGGTTTGTCGTCGTTGATCGCCGGCATTCTTAAAGACGCCAAAGAGCTGGCGGTGCAGGGAGCGGCGCTGGCAAAGCTCGAGGTGAAAGACGAGCTGCTCAAAGCCAAAAGCGCCGCCATCGCGGCCGGCATCGGCGTAGGCGTGGCGGCGGTCGGCGGGGTCTTGATGATACTCATGGTCGTCCATCTGCTGGACGCGTTCACGACGATTCCCCTGTGGGGCGCGTACGGAATTGTCGGAGGCGTGTTGCTCCTTCTGGGCGCGATGATGTTCATCGTCGGAAAAGGCAAGGTGGACTGATCCGACGTGGGCGCGCGCAGAGAGCGCTTGAGATCATAAAGGAGGAGGCGATGGCGAGAGCGACGGAAATCCAAGAGGAAATAAAAGAGACGCACCGACATATCGAGGACACCGGCTCGGCGATGGTGGAAAAGCTGGAGCTGCTGGAACAGCGTGTGCGCGAGAGCGTCGAAGGGGTGAAGCGCAATTTCGACCTGCAATATCAGGCGCACCGGCACCCGCTGGCGCTATTCGGCGGCTCGCTGGTGGTTGGGTACCTGCTTGGCACGTGGTTCGGAGACCATTCCAAACACGGCGAGCCGTCCTATCATCCACGAATGCATCGGGACAACGGCGTGCGGGATCATTTGAAGAATGAGATCGCTACGACGGTCAAAGGCATGGCCGCGGGCGCTTTGACGGGCACGCTTTGGGAGATGGTCAAACAGGTGTTGTTTAGGCGAGGATCGCGAAGCCAAAACAGCCAGAGCAGTAATGATCCTCGGGACCTTGGAGGGGGGCGGGGTTCGCGCCGCGAAGGACACGGCTAACAGGTCGGAGAAGAAAGTGGGATTATGAAGATCTTGAAAGAAGAAAAGGGCAAAATCGGTTGGATATTGTTGTGGGCGTTGGGCGTTCCTATCCCCGTACTGATTATTCTATTCCTTCTCCGCGGCTGCACGTAGAATATTATTGGATCTCCTTCAGAACGTCACGCTGCCCTGCGGCGCCGCCACGTCGAATCCGTTCACGAGCAATCCAACCAGGCTGTAGTGGCCGGTGAGCGCGACCGTCTCGATCAGTTGTTGGCGCCCCAGCTCGGCCAGCGCGCGGGCGAATAATTCATCCGACATCCGGCGCTCGCGGAGCAGCGCCCGCACGGTTTCCACGAGCAGCCGCTCCCGCGGCGTCAGTCCGTCCAAAGAACCGTTCGCGCGGACGATCTCGATCGCCTGCGGTCGCGTGCCTACCTCGCGTCCCCTAACCTCGTGCCGCATCCACGGGTAGCGCGCGCCCGTCTCGCGGGCGGTAGCGAGGATTACTAACTCACGGTCCTGCGCCGGCAGCGCCGCGTTGAACCGAAAGTAGTCCTCCAGCGCCGCCACGCGGTCGGCGAGGGCCGGCAGGTGCATCAACACCCCGAACGGCCCGCCCGCTCCGGCGCGCACGCCGGCGCGAACGGCTGCGATGCGATCCCAAATTTGCTGATGCTCCGGCGACAGTTCGTCGCGTGTAACGGCTGGCAATCGGCCCATGGCTCCTCCCTATACATATAAGACAGATCACTCTCCGACGAACTTTTTGATGCCTGCGATCACCTCGGGCGACTGAACGGTGGCTTCTTTCGCCAGACTCTCGAGCTCCTCTCCGGCGAGCAGCTCCGGCTCGAGCCCCTTCTTTTTGGCTTCAGCGACGAAAGCTGCATCAGTAAACGCGTGCGCGTACGCTGCGCGCAGCGCCTTGACTTGCTCTGCGGGAATTCCGGGCGAACCGATCGTCGGGTAACTGCCGAATTCGCCCGAGCCCAACATGACCGTAGCCAGACGCCGGCTGACGTCGGCGGTTTGATACTGATCCATCAGCTCACTCAGCAGCGGCGTGTCGGGCAGCCGCGCGTCCCGTTTTTTTCCGGTTTGGACCAAGACGCGAACCAGTCCCTTGCTGCGCCAGATAGGGAAAGGCTCGCGCGCGAAAAAAACCTGCACGGTGAAGGCGCGACATTGTACTTCCCCTCGCTCGACCGCCAGCTCGATGTCGGCGCCTCCTTGATAGCCGGTCACGAGGTTGAATTTCGCGCCGATGGTCTGTTCGAGCAATTTCGGCATGTAGTATCCCGTATTGCCGGTGCCGGTGGCGCCGCACTTGGGCGGCACGGCGGCGTTGCGGACGTCGTGGATGGTCTTGTAAGGAGTGTTGGCCCACATGTAGAGCATCGCGTTCGTTCGCGTCGAGCTGCCGACCCACGAGAACTTGGACCAGTCGAACTGGACCTCTTTGTGCGCCAGGAGCTGTTCGAAATAGAGCGCGGCGTTGACGACTCCGAGGGTCAGGCCGTCAGGCTTCGCGACGCCGTAAACGTAATTCGCCGCCACCATCGAGCCCGCGCCGGCCATGTTTTGCACGATGACGGCGGGATTTCCCGGAAGATACTTGCCCAGTTGGGGAGCGATCAGTCGCGCCCACTGATCGTGCGCGCTGCCCGCAGGATATCCGACGACGATTCTTATCGTCTTTCCCTGGAAGAAAGGCGCCTGCGCCCCGAGTTCGGAGCTCCATAGCAAAAAAACCAGCAACCCGAAGGTTAAACTTTTCATGGTCCGTCCGTGTAATTGTCTACAGCCGCTACTTGCGGCTCTGCCGGAATTTCTCCCATGCGGCGATGCCGGCCTTGACGGCCTCCACGTCGCCGTCGCCGCCGTGTCCGGCGCTCCCGACCCCGCCGACGATGCGGCCGTTCACAATCAGCGGAAAGCCGCCGCGGATCAGCAGGATCTCTCCTTGAAGCATGCTGAGCGCGCTTAGAAAGCGCTGCGGATTCACCTTGTACTGATCCGAGGATTCGGCCGTGGTTTGCTGCAGCGCCACCGCGCCGACCGCTTTACCGACGGCGAAGCGCGCGAAGAAGCTCGACGTGCCGTCGATGCGGTCCATCGAAACGAGGTTGCCGTTGTCGTCGACCACGGCGATCGCGGCGTGCGCTTTGTCGGCGCGCACGCGCGCGACGGCTGCTTCGATGATGATCCGCGCCTCTTCCAAAGACAGCGAGCTGGCGGCGTCGATGCGCGGGCGCGGCGCGCGAGCCGGCGCGCTTTCGTCCGCCGGTTTTTCCTGCGCGAACGCCACCGTGCCGGCGAGCGTTGCCGTCGCCAGGATCGTCGTCAGTCGCGGCCACATGGAAATATTGTTTTTATTCATCTTGCTCCCTCCGAGGAACATGTAGGCCAAACTAAATCTCAATTGGGTTCGAACGCGTCCACGATCGCCGTAGTGCCCGGCGCGCGTCCGCCCTGGACGATGCTGCCGCCGGGCAAGTAGATGCGGTTGCCGACGACGGCGGCGCCGATCGCGTGACGCGCGAGCGGCATCGGCGCGAGCTCGGTCCAGGCGTTGCGCGCGGGATCGTAAAACTCCACTTGATTGAAGGTTCCCAGCGCCGTGTTGTCGGGGTTGCCCTCGCCGCCGAATACATAGAGCCGGTTGTTGACGACTGCGGCGGTCCCACCCGAGCGTCCCGTCGGCATCGGCGCGCGCTCGGTCCACGCGCGCGTCGCCGGATTGAATTCCTCGATGTTTTGCAACGTGTAGTTGGGCCGGTCGCGCCCGCCGACGGCGTAGACGCGCCCGCCGATCGCGCCGGCGACCAGATGATCGCGCCGGTAGCGTAGCGGCGGCAACACCTCCCATGCGTTGGTCTTTGGGTCGTAAACCGCGACGTCAGCTACAGGCTCATAAGCTATTGATTCGCCTGAAGACTTAAAGCGCTCCCCGCCCATCGCATAGATCCGGCCGTCAAGTGCGGCGACGGCGAGCGCGCCGCGCGGCGTCGGCAGCGGCGCGCGCTTTTCCCAGCGCTCGGCGGCGGGATCATATTGCCAAACCGACGTGATGGGGCTGCGTTTGGCGAAGGTGCCGGTAAAGCCGCCGACGACGTAGATCTTGCCGTCCGCCGCCGCAACGCCGTGGTGATGCATCGCCTCGGGAATTGGCGCCGTCTGCTTCCATTTGTTCGCCGCCGTGTCGTAAACCTGCACCAACGTGCTCGGCGCCTGATCCGCGCCGTAGCCGCCGATAACGTAGATCATATTGCCCAGCGCCGTGATGCCGGCTTCCTGGCGCGGCTCGGGCATCGCGCCGGCGAGACTCCAGGCGCCGCCCTTGGGAAGAGCGCCCGGAGCCGCTCCCAACTGGCAGAATCCCAGCGCCGCGACCATCATCAACGTGCTCTTTAGGCTGCGCTTCATGGGCTGTCTCCTTTCGCCGGTCAAGAACGGAGCTGGATGAGAACGATTGTGACAAGGAGACTAGTCAATCGGTCAGGGAGATGTCAACTAGAAGCAAACGATGAAAGATAGAAGCGGAAATTTTCCGCTTTCATCGTTTCCGCTTTCAGTTTTCTACTATTACGCGCCGAGCGCTTTGCGCAACTGGACGAAGGCCTGGAGCTGGCCCTGGTTCACGACGACCTGGTTGTCCTCGGCCTGATACAGGCTGCGCTGGGTTTCGAGCAAGGTCAGATAATCGATCGCGCCGGCGTCGAAGCGCGCCTTGGCGATGTCGTAGGCGTTCTGGGACTCGGCGACCGATTGGCGCGAGAGCGCCGCTTGCTCGGTGTTGCTCTTGAGCGCGGCGAGCGCGTCCTCCACTTCCTGAAACGCAACCAGCACGATTTTCTGATACTGCGCGGCGAGCTCTTTCTGCCGCGCCGTCACGTTTTGCAGGTTGCCGGTGAGCTTGCCGCCGGTAAAGATCGGCGCGAGTATATTCGCCGCGAGCGAAGTCGCCGCGCCCGCCGGGCCACCGAATCCCGGCGCGATACTCGAGCCCACGCCCAACGTCAGCGAGGGAAAGAAAGCGGCTCGCGCCGAGCCGATGTCGGCGTTGGCGGCTCTCAGGCCGGCCTCTGCGCTCTCGATGTCGGGCCGCGCGGTCAAAAGAGCGGCCGGCAGCGTGAGATTCACCGCCGGCATTTTAACCGTCGCCAGGTCAACTTGAGGCGCGGTGAAGTTTTGCGGCGCGAGTCCGAGCACAATCGCCAGCGCGTTAAGCGTCGTGGCGCGCTGCTCCGTGAGCGTCGTCAAGGTCGCGCGAAAGCCGTTGACCGCCACTCGCTGTTGCGACACTTCGAGTCCCGACACGGTGCCCGCGCGGTAGCGCGCTTCGATGATCCGGAGCACTTCCTCGGCGTTCTTGAGATTGTTTTCCGCAATGCGAATGCGGTCGTTGAAGCCGAGGATTTGCGTGTAGAAGGTGGTGACGTCGGAAGTGACCACGAGCCAGAGCGCGTCGCGATCGAACACGCTTGCGTCGGCGCGAAAGTTTACCGCCTTCGCTGCGTTGCGGTTCTTGCCCCATAGATCGATCTCCCAACTGAGGTCGCCCCCGCCTTGCACGGCCGAGGTGTTGAGCGGCTCCTTATAAGTTCGCGTTGCGTTGCCGCTCGCGTTGACCGACGGATAGAGCGGCGCCGCCGCGACCTTCGCCAGCGCGCGCGCCTGCTCGATGCGATGCAAGGCGGCTTCGAGATCGAGATTTTGCGCCAGCGCGAGGTCGATCAAACGGTTGAGATCTTCACTGCCCAACGCCTTCCAGAACGGCAGAGCGTCCGGCTCGGACTCAGTCCCGACGCCGGCGACGTTGCTCCAGCCTGCGGGCACGGCCATTTGCGGACGCTGAAATTGAGGCGCGAAACTGCAAGCCGAGAACGCTAATAAGAGAGCGATTGACGTCGGATACAAATATTTACGCATCATCACTTCACTCAGAAGCCAAAGCAACCACCGGGTCCAATCGCGCCGCTTGGCGCGCCGGCAGATAACCGAAGATCAGCCCGGTGGCGGAGGCGCACGCGAACGCCAGCACGGCGGGCGCGACCGAGAAGATCACGGCCATCCCGCTATAGCGCAGCACGAGTCCGGCGATGACGCCGATGAGTATGCCGAGCACTCCGCCGGCGGCGCACACGACCGCCGCTTCGATGTTGAATTGCAAAAGAATGTCGCGCATGCGCGCGCCGGTGGCCATGCGGATGCCGATCTCGCGCGTGCGCTCGACGACGCTCACGAGCATGATGTTCATCACGCCGATGCCGCCGACCAGCAGAGAGATCGCCGCGACGGTGCCCAAGAGCAAGGTGAAAGTGTCCTGCGTCTCCATCGCCGCTTGCAGGATCGACGCCATGTTGCGCACGCTGAAGTCCTCCGTCCTGTGCCGCGCCTTGAGCAACGTCTCGACCCGTTCCTGCGTCGCGTCGATATCGGACGCGTCCGCAACCTTGATCGTGATGCTGCTCAGATAGTTCTTGCCGAAGAGCCGGATCATGGCGGTGTTGATCGGCGCGAAGATCACGTCGTCCTGATCGCTGCCGTTGGGCGACGCGCCTTTTTCCGTCATCACGCCGATCACCAGAAACGGCACGTTCTTGAGCAGCACGTAATTGCCGACCGGGCTGCCGCCGCCGGGAAAAAGCGTCTTCGCCACCGTGCGCCCCAGCACGACCACGGGCGCGTACTGTTTCATGTCGTCCGCGTTGAAGAATTGTCCTTCGGCGACTTTCCAGTCGCGCGCGGACGGGAAATCCTCGCCGGTGCCTTGCACCATGGTTTGATAGTCGATGTTGCCAAAACGCACGGTCATCCGGCCGCTGCGCTCGGGCAAGGCGGTTTCGACGTTGGGCAGTTCCTTGATCGCCGCCGCGTCGTCGGGCACCAGAGTGACGATGTCGCCGGCGTTGCGGATGCCGGCCGCGCCGGGGCGTATCAGCATCAGGTTGGTGCCGAACGAGCTGATCCGGTCCAAAACTTTCTGCCGGCTGCCTTCGCCGACCGCCAGCATGGCGATGACCGCAGCGACGCCGATGATGATGCCGAGCAGGGTGAGCACCGTACGGAAAAGATTGACGCGCAGCGAGCGCCACGCGGTCACCAGGGCTTCCTGCAAGCTGGCGGTCAAGCGCGCGCCGTCGGCGTAATCTCTGGGGTCGGAGTCGCTCGATTGCGCGCCGGCCGGCGGTGCCAGGCCGCTGTCTTCGATGATGCGGCCGTCTTGAATCTGCACGATGCGGCTCGCATGTTTTGCGACGTTTTCCGCATGGGTGATAAGAATGATGGTCCGGCCTTCGGCGTGGAGTTTCGTGAGCAGCGCCAGAACTTCCTCGCCGCTCTTGCTGTCGAGCGCGCCGGTCGGCTCGTCGGCGAGGATCACCGACGGGTCGTTGACCAGCGCCCGCGCGATCGCGACGCGCTGCTGCTGGCCGCCGGACAGCTCGGCGGGACGGTGGTCCGTGCGGTCGCCAAGCCCGAGACGTTGCAAAAGATTTCTGGCGTGCGCCGCGCGCTTGTGCTTCGATAGCCCGGCATAGACCGAAGGAATCTCCACGTTCTCGCCGGCGGTCGCAGTGGCGAGGAGGTTATAGCGTTGGAAGACAAAGCCGAAGGTTTCGCGCCTCAGCGCGGCCAGCTCGTCGGGCGAGAGATGCGCCGCCTCTTTGCCCAACACGCGGTAGCTGCCGGAAGTGGGACGGTCGAGGCAGCCGATGATGTTCATCAAGGTCGATTTGCCCGAGCCGGACTGTCCCATGATCGCGACGAATTCTCCACGAGCCACGTTCAATGTCACGCCGTCGAGCGCGCGCACAGTCGCGTCGCCGTTGTGATAATGTTTTTGAACGTCGGCGAGCTCGAGAACGGTCGTGCTCATAGCTGCGGCCCCCGATTGTAGCGCGGCGCGTTGGGCCGTCCGGCGTTATTTTGCGCCGTCGCGGAGCTTTCCGGCCGGCTGACGAGGATGCGCTCTCCCGGATTTAGACCGTCCGTAACCTGCGCCTGCGCCCGCGTCTGCAGGCCGACGTGAATGACGCGATCTTCCGGGTCGGAGCCGGCCGCGACCGACACGCGATACGCTTTGCCCTTCTCGTTGTCTTGATCAGGCGCGCGCCGCGTCAGCGCCTCGACCGGAATGATCGTCGCGTTTTCGGCTCGGCCGAAGATGAAAAATACCTGCGTCGTCATGCCGGTCATGAGCTGGCGGCGCTCGTTTTTCACGTCGATCAAAACGTCGTAGAGCACCACGTCGTTGACGATTTCGGGCGCGGGTTGAATTTGCCGCACCTTGCCTTGCCAGCGGCGCTCGCTGCCGAGCGTCGTGAAGTAGGCCGGCATGCCTTCTTTCAGCCGTGTCACGTCCGCTTCCGCCACTTGAGCGCGCACGGTCATCACGTCCAGATTGGCGACCTGCATGACGACGGGCGCGGTCTGGTTGGCGTTGAGCGTCTGCCCCTCCCGCGCGGGCATCGTCGTCACGGTCCCGGTCATCGGCGCGTAAATCTTGGTGAAGCCTAGATTCGTCCGGATGCCTTTCAAGTTCGATTCCGTCTCCTGGATCTGGGCCACGATCGAATCCACCTGGGCTTTTTCCACCGCTGCCTGCGATTCGCTTTCTTGCAATGCCTGTTGGCTGATGGCGTTGGCGGCGATCAAGGTCTGGTTGCGCTTGAGATTCTCCTCCGCCAATTTCAGCTCCGCTTTCTGCTGGTCGAGCTGCGCCTTCAAACTGCCGATGTGCGCTTCGTTGGCCTCCACCTGGGCCTGGTAGACGCGCGGATCGATCTCGGCCAGCAATTGGCCTTTAGTGACTGCGTCGCCGATCTCGACATGGATTTTCTTGAGCTGGCCGGATACCTGCGTGCCAACGTCGACATATTGTTTGGCTTCAAGCTTGCCCTGCGCGGTGACGACTTCCTCGATGGTCCCGCGTGTGACGGCGATCGGGCGCAATCTCTCGTTCTTCGGATCTTGCGCCGAGCGGGCATACCAGTACCATCCGCCGGCGAGCATGACGGCGATCGTTAGGAAGCCGATCATCGCCTTTTTTCGGTTTAGTTCGAGTGGGGGTTTCCATCTCATAGTTGTGCGCTCCTGTTGTTGTCTGTTGATACGAGCCAAGCGACGATAGTCTTCGCCGGGAAAAGGAAAAAAAGCGCCGCTTCCGCGGCGCTGCAACTTACGAAAATTCCGGAGGATCCGGAAGGAAGCTGGCTTATTGGCGGGATGGCGGACGTTCGAAGGCCCGGGCGAGCGCTTGCCGCTGCTCCGCGGGGAGTTCTTTGGCGATTGCTTTCATGCTCTCCGCCATACGCATGAACAGTTGGACGCGAAGCTGAGCGACTTTGCTCACCTGGCGGTCAAAGGCGGATTCATCGAACGGCTCAGCGGCAAAAACGCGCAGGGTTTCCTGGCGCGCCTCCTGGAGTTGATCGCGCAGCGGTTGAACCTCCTTGCGCATCTGCTCCATCTTGCTCTCGAAGCGCGGCCGCTCGGACTCCGGCAACTGCTTGGCCGCCGCGGCAATTCTTTCTTGGGGTAGAGGACGCCGGTCGAAGCGGTTCGGCAGCTCGCCCAGGAGCACGCCGACCAACAGCACGTTCAATACAATTGAAATAAGAAAAACCAGTTTAAGAGTTTTGTTCATAACACATCCTCGTCAGCGTATAAGAAATTTTGCGCGCTGTCCGCATCGTCCGGCGTCGTATCCACCGGCGCATTGAAGCCGAGAACGAGGCCTAAGATCAGCGTTCCGGCCAACACGTACGCGGGCTTCGGCAGGTGAAACTCCGCGAATAGCCGCTTCACCCACTGCGCCGGCGGGAGCGTCTGATTTTGGGGAATATCCTGCGCCTTCAAAATAATCCGCTGCGCCAGGTCCGGACCGGCCGGCTCCATTCTGCGCGAGCGCAGCATGGCATCCAGCTTTTGCAGTTTTTCGTCGCGATCGCTCATAACGTCCTCACAGGTATGGCTTCATGCGGTCTTTCAAGGTCGCCTTGGCGCGCATGATCAACGACTGCAGCGCCTTCAGATTCACTTCCATAACCTCCGCCGCTTCCTGATTGCTCAAACCCTCGCCGAAGCATAAGTTCAGCGCTGTGCGCTGCCGCTCGGGCAGCGCGGCGATTTCCCGCTCCAGCAGGCGCTGCGCCTCGGCGCGCATCACCGCTTCGTCCGGCGTTGCGCGCTCGTCGATCAAAGGCAGCTCCTCCGGCAGCGGCAGCGGCCGTTTTTTCTTCCGCCAATCGAGGGACAGATTCGCCACGACGCGGTAAAACCAGGTGGTGAACTTGCTGTTGCGCTCCGGCCGCCACGCCCCCGGATCTTCCCACAATTTCAAAAAGGCATCCTGCACGATATCCTCCGCCGCTTCCCTGCTTTGAACGTAGCGGTAGGCCAGCCGGTAGAAACGCTCGGTGTGGCGCCCGACGAGCGTCGCGAACGCGTGTCGACTGCCGGCCTGAATGAGCGCGAGCAGTTCACGATCGTCCTTTTCAGGCCAGTCCGTAGCCATGCCGCTGTTCGTTCATAGCGTTGCTGTCGGTTCAATACGGTGATCAATACAACGAACTGCGCGGCCCCGACAGACCGCCGCGGGCGGTCGAATCTTGTCCTTCCCGGCGGTCTTGTGCACGACTCCTGATCGTTGATACGAGTGAAAACGAAAAAGTATCCGCCCAAGCTTGACAGAATTCTCCCCCCGGCAGTAATTCTCGGCGAACAGGCGGCAAAGCGCACGGCGAGAGCGAAACATCATGACGGCGTAAAAACGTTTGCCCACGGGACGCACAATCTCGTGCGGTTCATCGAAATATTGCTGCCGGTCATTGTCGGAGGCCTGGAGCTGCGCGAGCTGTCCTTGCGGTCGCGATGGACGTCTTTGCCTTTTTCCATCCCGTCTATGGTTACGCCGAAGCGAGCATTTTTTTCTTTGTGATATTCGTCGAGTCGTGGATCTGGATCATGCGCGCCAGGACCAGGCTGGCGCTCAGGGTGCTCGACGAGCTTACCGACCGCTACGGAGAAAAGATCGCTCAAAGCGGCGTGTGACGGCAATTTGAAGTATCCAGAGCCCGACGCTCGCTATGTTGTCCCCCGCGGAAATTCCGCTGTCGGCTCTCAACCCGCGCATGTTCGCCTCCGTTATATATTAAGGTAACATAACCGGAATCCGCCGCCTGGGCGGCGCTCTCGTCACTCGTGCGCGCGAAAAGGAGTTCGGTGATGATGGTCCTTCGCCGGCTTTATCTTGCTTGTTCACAAAGCGAAAATGCGCCGGCCTACTGGAAACCATGGGCTCCCCGATGGGCGATCCGCGTCGGCGACCCAAAGACGGAACGGGAACTTTTAAAGTCCCGCTCTCCGCTTTTCTTCGTCGATCGGCATCAAGGCGCCGCTTCTGATCGCGCACGGCCAAAACGACGTGCGCGTCGTCGCCGGCGAAAGCGAGCAGATGGTCGAGGCGATGAGGAAAGCGAACAAGGCGGTGGAGTACGTGGTGTACGGCGACGAGGGCCACAGAATGGTGCGCGCGGAAAACAAGCTCCACTTCTATGCCAAGGCGGAGGAATTTCTCGCGGGACACCTCGGCGGCAGATACGAGCCCGAAGGAGCGCTCAGCGGCCACGCGGGAGCGAGAAAATAGCGGGCCGGTGTCAGACGGCGACGCCCTCGACGATCGATATGTGCGTTTCGGTGCCGATAACCCCGTTAAGCTTGAAGCCGGCCGCTTCGTAAAGGCGCTGAAATTCATCCTGCGTGCGCTCGCGCCCGCCCTGGGTCATCACGAGCATCTCGAGGTCGAGAAGTCTCGCGAACCGAGACTCGCCGCTGCTCCCGAGCACGACTTCCGCGAGCAGGATTTTTCCGCCGCGGCGCATCGCGCCGTGGCATTTGCGCAGGATACGGAGCGAGCGCTCGTCGTCCCAGTCGTGGATGATGTGCTTCAGGATGTACCCGTCGCCGCCCGGCGGCACGGCAGCGAAAAAATCTCCGCCCACGACCTCGCATCGCTTTTTGACCCCCTGTTCCGCCAGAAGCTTTTGTGCCCCTTCCAGAACATGCGGCATCTCGAACAGGATGCCGCGCATTTCAGGATTCGCCTTGAGAATCGACGCCAATAACAGGCCGTGGCCGCCGGCGACGTCGACGAGTTTGCCGATACCGCGAAAATCATAGGCGGCGACGATGGCGGCGGTCTCGATCACGCTGAGCGAGGTCATCGCTTCATTGAACGTCGCCGCGAGATTGGGCTCAGACGCGAGGTGATCGAAAAATGTCTTGCCATAGAGCATGTCGAAAGCAGGGCCGCCGGTCTTGACGCTGGCGGCCAAATGGTCCCAGGGGCGCCAGTCGGCCTCGTGTCCGAAGAACCGGGCGAGGCCGCGGATCGATCCCGGAGCGTCGCTACGAAGATAAGCTCCCAGCTCGGTCAGCGCGAAGCGGCGCGGCTCGGTCTCCGTCAAAAGGTTGATGCCGGCCAGAGCGCGCAATAAACGATAAACGCCGTCTGCCGTCGCGCCGGTCTTCGCGGCGATCTCAGTGCTCGATCGCGCGCCGTCCTTCAACAAATCCGCGATCCCCAGCTCGGCCGCGACCGCGACGGCTTGCGCGGCCCATTTTCCCGCGACGATGTCGAGGAGCGTGGATGGTGAGTTTGCATGTTCCGCCATGGCGCTTTCCCTTTCACAATCGTTGTCGTTTCAAAGTATCACGCGATCGCTCGCGCTCCAAGCGCGCGGCGGCGGCCGTTGACTTCCTTTCGGTCCGAATCTAACCTGGTGTCCATGACGAGAATGAGGAGCTTCGGCCGGTTGTCCGTCGTTTTACTTCTTTTCGGCGCCGCCTCATGCCAGGTTGCCGGTCAGGTGCAGTCGGGAAGACAGGCGCTTCTCCTCAGGAACGACCCCGAGGAGGCGCTCAGCCATCTCCAACGGGCGGCCGAGAGCGATCCCAACTACGCGATGCAAGTCGGGCCGTTTCGCGAGGGGGTATGGACGTACATCGGCCGCGCCCATTATCAGGCGGAACGGTTGCCGGAGGCGCGCAAGGCGCTCGAGCAGGCGCTGGCGCACGACGGAAGCGACCACCTGGCCAGGATCTATCTCGGACTGACTCTCGCGAGGAGCGGCGACCGTGCGACGGGGCTCAAGGAAATCCAACGTGGCATGAAAGGACTCTACGACTGGCTCGAGTACGTCGGATACCACTCCTACTACGGACGTTATTGGGATCCGAACCGCGAGGTTCGAGGGCAAATCGAGAAATACCTCGCGACGATTTCCGGCAAGGAATTCGACTGGCAGAAGCTCATCGCGAGCGCCGAGTGGCTGGGGAAAAGAATGGAGGACGAGGTGGATTACGCCCGGCAGGACGAGCAGTTGTATCTGCGCGAGCGCCCCTTTCTCGGCAGGGGACTGTCCCTGGGTTTGGGGTTTTAAGGGAAGCGCAGTCAAAATATTCTCGCCGTTCCTTCGAGTTCCGGCAATCGCTTCACCGACTTTACTCTTTTCCTTCCCCACGTTTCACAGTATCCTGGTTCCGGGAAAATGTCCGTCGCCGTCAAAATCATTCCCGGCAAGCTGCCGCCGTTCTGGGATCGGAGCGTTCTATTCTTTTGCAACATCCATTCGATTTTTTACGAGAACAAGGAAGAGGCCGGCGAGCTCATGCGGCAGCTAACCGGCGCGCAGTCGTATGGCGGGCGGGTGATGTCCATCCTGAACCTGCTTTTCCGCCGCGGGCCGAACCGAATCCTGCTCGAAGCGCCCCCGGAGACGAGTCTGTTGGATTATCTCTCGATCGACCTCCGCCTTTCTCTTCCCGGTTTCGAGGTCTTGGATCACCGCGGCTACCGGGAGCTGGCTGCGAAAGGCGAATCGGGGGCCCGTCCTGCCATCGAGAAGTTGAGGAGCCAGCCGGCGTCGTGGGTGGACGGCTTTGTCACGGATGCTGTTCTCGCCCAGATCGCAGGCAAATTACAAAAACGGACGATCAGCACGCTTACGGGTAGCAAGAACGGAAACAACAAGTATCTCCTCTATCGGCATCAGGTCGAGAAACAATTACCGACGTTCGACACGCTGATGGCCGCCAATCCGGGCGAGCTTTCTTCGTGTCTCAAGGGCCTGCGCGAGCTGGGATACGCCAAGGGGGTCGTCAAAGCCCAGATCGGCGCCTCGGGATACGGCATGGTCAAACTGGCAACCCAAGAGCTCCGGCCGGATAGCGTGCCGGACTATTTATTTTTCGAAGGCCCGTGCATGGTGCAAGGCTGGCTCGATCAGGAAACGCCGGGAGTCGATCGCATCGGCTCGCCGAGCGTGCAGATGTTTTTAAACGACGACACGGTTTACTTGTACGACTGGACCGAGCAGGTGCTCAGCGACGAGAGCATTCACGAGGGCAATAGGTCGCCGCCTCCCTATATCCCGGACCATCCGGAGCTGGAGGACGAGCTTTTTCGCCAGGCGGGAATTGTCGGCGAGTGGCTCCACGCGCAAGGATATCGCGGCACCGCGAGCGCCGATTTTCTCGTGATCGGAAGAGAAGGAAAAACGAAAACGATCGTCTGCGAGATCAACGCGCGGATCACGGGCGCGACCTATCCGGCCGTCCTGGCGCGCCATTTCATGCCCGAGGGCTGCTGGAGCATGAGAAACATCCAGTTCCGCGGCTCGCTCGAGGGCAGCCAGCTCCTCTCGCTCATGGACCGGGCCTCCGTGCTCTACCGTCCCGGCATGGAAAAGGGCATCGTTCCGTTCAACTTCAACACCGACGCTGAAGGAAAGGTGAACAAGGGACAGTTTCTCTGCCTCGGGCAAAATCAGGAAGAGTGCGCCGAGCTTCTGGTCCAGGGCTGGGCCGAGCTGCCGGTGGAGTGGGGCTATGACCGAGACTAGCGTCAAGAGCGAAATTTTAAGACAGCGGCTGGTCGAGCTGACGCGCGATCTGATTCTCATTCCCAGCACCCACGACCGTCCGGAGGAGATCGAGCGCTGCCTGGAGTTCGTCATCAATCACGTGGAGCTGCAGGAAGCCGTCGTCGTCCAGCGCTATCGGGAAGAGGGGAGCCCCTCGGTGGTGATCCTGCCGCGCAACGTTTCGACGCCCGAGGTGATGCTTTTCGCTCACATCGACGTGGTCTCACGCCCAGAGGGAACTGAGTATCGCTCTACGGTCGGCGACGGCAGGATCTACGGACCGGGAGGCGGCGACATGAAAGGGGAGCTGGCGATCCTGCTGGAAATCTTTCGCGATTCCCACGAGCGCCGGCCGGGAATTTCCCTGGGAATCGCCGTCACGTCGGACGAAGAAACCGGCGGGGCGCACGGCACGCGGTTTCTCATCGAAAAGGCGGGCGTCCGCTGCGGCGTCGCCATCGTACCCGACTCTGGCACGATCAATGAGATCGCCGTCGAGGAAAAAGGGATTCTTCATTTGAAGCTCCGAGCGCACGGCGCTTCGGGCCACGCCTCGCGTCCATGGCTCGTCGACAATCCCATGGAGCGGATGATCGTCGCTCTCAATCGGGTCAAAAATTATTTCGAGACGCTCAGAGACGGCGACGAGCATTGGCATCCGACATTTGCTCTTACCATGCTGCACACCGAGAATCGGGTTGCGAACCGGATACCGTCGTTCGCGGAAGCGGTCTGCGACATCCGCTTTCCGCCGCCGTATACCTGCGGGCAGATGATAGCCGCGGTAAAAAAATTCACTGACGTGGGAATGGAATTCGAAGTGCTCGTCTCCGCCGAGCCGACGAAAGTCTCGCCCGACCCGCTTTTTCTCGCCGCCACCGAGGAGATCACCGGCAAGCCGGCCAAGCTCATCCGCGAGCACGGCGGCAGCGACGCGCGCTTTATCTGCCGCTACGGGATTCCGGTCATCATGTCGCGGCCGTTCGTCGGCAACCTCCACGCCGAGAACGAGTGGATCGACATCGCGTCGATGGAGACGCTGTATCGGATCTACGAGCGGTATCTGGACAAGAAGCTACGACCCGGAGACTGACGCGGCGTTTCACGCCGCTTGTGTTACGATGGCATCGCTCGATTCCCCTCTGCGATCGTCGATCCATCTTTTCGCTGTCGTCAACGCGTAATGCGTCGCTTCCTCCTCGCTTTTGCACCAGGCGTAATGCCCGCTGAGGATACTTTGCCGCGGCGCGCCTTTTTCATTCCAGGACACGCGAGCGACCGGCAGCCAGTAGTCCAGGCAAGGGGTCCGCTCTGCGCGCGCGTAAATCAGGTGAGATTGATAAAGAACCTCTTTCATTTCAGCCTCCAGCTCGTGTGCTTCTTTTAGGCGGAAACGGTTGCGCTTGTATGAAACAAAGGTTAAGAACGAAGAACGACGCCATGAAAAATCCGACCTCTTTTTTAGCTGCGGTCCTTGTCGGTCTTTTTGTTCTCGCCGGAAACGCCCGCATCCATGCGCAGGTGAGTCCGTCCCGCCAGCCCGGAACGATCAGGGGGAAAATTACCGCCGTTAACGCCGCCGAACTGTCGGTCGCGGCGGCAAACGGCGAGGTGCGCGCGACGGTCCCGGACAAAACCGTCATCCGGCAGGAGATCGCGATGCAACTTTCCGACATCGCGCCCGGGATGTATCTGGGAACGACGGCCGAGAAGCAGGCCGATGGCACGTTCCGCGCCTCGGAGGTTCATGTCTTCTCGGAAGACCAGCGTGGAACCGGAGAAGGTCATCGGCCGTCTTCTTCCGTCCCCAACAGCACAATGACCAACGCCAGCGTCGAGAAAGTCGAAGACGTCGTCGTGCAGGATGTTAAGGGACGAGTCATGTCTCTGAAATTTAGTGATGGAGAAATCAAGGTCTTTGTCCCTCCCGGCATTCCCCTCGTCAAGCGCGTAGTCGCCAGCCGCGATGCCTTGAAACCCGGCGCAGAAGTCTCGCTTCAGGGGACTCCCGGTCCCGACGGCACTGTCATCGCAAGCCAGATCACAATCCGCGCGAGCAAGTGATTCAACTCGCTCTATTTAGTAGCTATACGGAATTCAGAGTCCTATCGGGTGTTTCACGGAATATTGGCCCGGAAATCCCTGAGGCATGATCGAGACCCTTTCCGGATTGGTTCGGGGCGGTTAGGTTTAGAGCGGAGTCGTGCTCGCCGGCGGGCGCCGGTGATGCGTCGCCTGCTCGTAGGCGTAGGCGAGCTTGATCATGTTGCCGTCGTCGTACGGCCGCCCCAAAAAAGTGATCCCGGCCGGAAGATTGTCGCGGGTAAATCCCGCGGGAACGACGATCGAGGGAACGAAGACCGGAAACGTGTTCAGATGCGGCGCGCCTTTCTGATCGACGAACGGCGGGTTGACGCCGTCCTTGATGAGGGTCGGCTGGTGCTCGACGGCCTTGTGCACGATGGCGTCGAGCTTGTTGTCGGCCATGACTTTTAGAAAATGGATCGTCAGCTCCTCCCGCGCCAGAAGATATTCATAGTGCTTCTGCGGATCTTCGGAACGCTTCCACCGGTCCTGTGAGCGGCGGGTGACCTTCGGGAAGTCCGGCGACTGGGCCGACTCCTGACGTGACTTGAACGGCGGGTGTGTGCTCCTGCCGAAGTAGACCCTGAACGATTGCTCCGCCTGTGCGTAGCTGCCGGCGCGCTTCGCCAACAGCTCCTTCAGCTTTGGGATTGCGACCGGGTCGACTATCTCGGCGCCGGCGGCTTTCAACTCGCCGACGGCTCTGTCGAAAACTTCCGCGATCTTTTTAAAATCCTCGGAATCCGGCTCGGAGTCGAAACCCATCGACTCGCGGACAATGCCGATGCGCGACCCCTTTAAGGCGTTTTTGTCGAGGAATTGCGTATAGGTCTCCGGAGCGTGGCCGACGCCCCTCGACGTGAGCGGATCTTCCGGATCGTAGCCGACCATCGCGTCCAACAGAATCGCCAGGTCTCTCACCGTGCGCGCCATCGGGCCGAGCGAGCCGGCGACGTCCGGCCAACCGGCGAAAACGCCGCCGCGGCTGACGAGGCCGGCGGTGGGCCGCATACCGACGATGCAATTCCAAATCGACGGCCGTCGGATCGACGCGAAGCCTTCCTGGCCGACCGCGACGGTCGAGTAATTCGCCGCGACGCTGACCGCCGAGCCGCCGGAGGAGCCGCCGGCCGTTCGGTCCAATGCGTAGGGATTCTTCGTCGAGCCGAAGAGCGAGCCGTGCGTGTCGCCGCCGCCCAGTTCGCCCAAGGTCGCCTTGGCCAAAATGATCGCGCCGGCCTTTTTCAACTTTTCCACGACCGTTGCGTCGCGCTCCGGATAGTAGTCCTTGAACAACAGCGAGCCGAGCGTTGTCGGCATGTCTTTGGCGTCCGCCTGGTCCTTGATGATGATGGGGATGCCGTGCAGCGGGCCGACGAAGCCGGTGCTTTTAAACGCGGCATCGAGGCGGTCGGCCTCGTCGAGCGCTTTTGAGTTCAGCGTGATGATGGCGTTAAGCGCGGGTCCTTTCTTGTCGAAGGCCTCGATGCGCTGGAGGTACATCTCGACGAGCCGGCGCGTGCTGAGTTGCCTAGATTTGTAAGCAGTGTGAATGTCGGCGATGGTCGTTTCCAGAACATCGAACGAAGGCGAAGCCATTGAACTCTTCCTCACTCTTTAAACGAAAGCCTCGCGCACGAAGAGGCTTTCCAGCGGCAGCTCTTTTTTCATCAGGCCCTGCTCGATCTGGTATCGGTTCAAGGCCTTCATGGTTCTTTTTTCCGTCTCTCCCAGGACATAGGCATAAGGGTCTTCTCCCAGGAGATCCCGTTCCTTGGCGTAGCCGGCGGCTTCTTCCGGGCTCATGTATTTTGGCGCCAGCTTCATAGCCCCCCGAAAGGCTTCGATGAGCTTCGCCGGCAGGTCGGGATATTTTTCCGCGGTTTCCTGCTTCATCGCCATGAGATGGATGATCGGATAGATGCGCGTGCGCTTCACCCAGCGGATAATTTCCTCCGTGTCGTCGAACAGCGGCTTCACGCCGGGAAACTTTCCCATCTCACCGGGAACCTCGCCGCCGCCGAAGAGGCCGAGATGGCCGGAGTCTCCGGGGACGAACGCCGCGCCGAGGGTTCCCTTGCTGACCATCTCTGCGAGCTGAGCTTTTTCCTTTCCAAAGGGCGGCGGCGGGTCGATCCGTTCGACTTTCACCGGCAACTCGTCGCCGATAAAAACCTCGCGTCCCGAGACGAACCAGCCGACGTCGGTTGTCTTGATGTCGTATTCATCCAGGAGAAATCCGCGCGCCCAGGCGACCGCCGTCGCGCCGTAGCGAAACGCTCCTACTTTTTTTCCCTTGAGCTCGCTCGGATGCTTCAACTTGCCTTCGCAGTAGAAGATGTTCCGCTGGCGCGGTCCGCGCTGGAAAAAGACCGGCAGGGCGATGAAGCGTTTGCCTTTCTCCTTCGCCCTGAGAAATGTCGCCGTGGACATCTCGCAGAGATCGTACTCGCCTTGAATGAAGCGGTAATGAAACTCGCCGGGAGAGTACTTGCCGACGTGGTCGATCTCGTAGCCGTCGATCGAAACCTCGCCGTCGATCAACGCCTGATTCCGCGGCTCCGGCGGCGAGCCGAACGTTATGCGTGGTTTTTGTGCCATGGGTAAAACCTCCGAGATTGATCCTGATGACGCTGCAAGACTAACGCAGCTTTTGTTCAGAAGTAAAGACGTTAATGACCTGCCTCGGATAAGACGGGCAGGCTTTTAGTCGATCGGGTCACTTGCCGGTGGGTAACTCCGCCTCAAAAGGCTTCTCTCTCCGAAAACGGCTGACGCCCAGGATGCTGAACCCGATGACATGCCCGCGATCGTCCACGCGTTCCATGAGAGCATCATTCCCAGTCTCACGCATGTATCCGGGCGCGACGCTGTGCTCAAAAAATATATTGAAAGGAATCGAGAAATTTTTGAAAGTTGAGGAGAATTTTATTAGTGCGCGCGTGGTGCCATCGTGGACGGCCGTCTGACTAGCGATGCCTGTGAACCTTCTTAAAGCTAGCTGGGCCGATATTGATTCAGTCGAATTGAGACTGCTTCTGAACGAACGCATTGGAGGTCCAGGTCTCTTTGCCAGGTCGCGCTCGTCGCCGGGACGCTCGGCGAAGGTGAAGCCGAGTGAAAAGAGATCTTCGGGCCGGAGCTTTTTTCGAGGTCTCGAATTGAGGGAAGACGGAGTTCCGATCAAGATTTCGAAGCCTTATTTTTGCTTCTGTTTGACTCTTCCTGGTCTAGGAGGTTATCTTAACCATTAGCGTTACGGAAATGAGAGGGACTTTATGAAGGCGAAGGTTACAGAGCAAGGCGTAGTCGTCCCAAAGAAGTTCCTTGAGGGAATCAAGGAAGTTGAGATCCGAAAGACGGACAACTTGATCGTGATCGTCCCCACAACAAAAAGCGCTCCAATCCTTGCGCTCGGACAATGCCCGGTTAACTGCGGTGCCAACGACGCTTCCGAGCGGCATGACCGATTGCTCTAATGTTGTAATTCAATGGCATGAACCTTCGCTTCTATGTTGATCCCGAAACTGAAGCGCCCCATATTTATAGACACGGTGTGGAGGAAGATGAAGTTGTAGAGATACTTACAAATCCTGGCGAGGATCGTCCGGGGAGGGAGGGTTCCCGGGTGGCGATCGGCAAGACCCGACAGGGCCGTTACCTTCGGGTCATTTATGTTCCAGACCCCGAACCGGCGAGTGTATTTGTGATCACAGCATATGAGCTTCGAGGGAAGCCGTTATTCGCGTATCGAAGACGCTTACGCAAGAAAGGAAGGAAATGAAACAGAGTAAGTTTCCAGCCGGTTGGGACGAGCAAAGGGTGCGTCGCGTGCTCGAACATTATGAGCAACAGACGGACGAACAAGCGGTTGCCGAAGACGAGGCGGCTTACGAGGACCCGACTCAAACCGTCATGGAAGTGCCCAGAGAACTTGTTCCAACGATCCGAGAGTTGATCGCAAAACACAAACAGGCCGGTAGGGCCTAGACGAGCAAGAACTGTCGGGACAACTCTGAGACACAATATAACCGGCGGAGTGAACCGCTCAGCCCCACGGTTTCGGTCTTTCCCCCAGATAAGCGCGCCCGAGCTACTACTTCAGCAGTTTCAGTTTGTTCTTCGCGCTCTTGCCGATCTTTGTCCGCGGCACGCGAGTGACGAGATGCTCAAGTAAGCCTCTGCCGAGGTCGCGCTCGTCGCCGGGACGCTCGGCGAAGGTGAAGCCGAGAGAAAAAATATCCTCGGGTTCGAGCTTCTTTTCTTTCTTGAGCGATTCGAGAAGGGGAAAGGCCGAATTTCGGTAGACGTCGAGAAGCAGCTCGACGGCGGGCTGCGGCCGCTGAGGGTGGGCTTTGAGCTGCGCCACGCCGAGCAGGAATTTGTGCTCGGGCTTGAATTCGGAGAAGTCCTTCAGCGGTGCTAAAAACGGGATGGCTTCCTTATACTTTTTCGCTTTGAAGAGCTTAGCTCCTTCGGCCGCCAACCGCTCGTAGACTTCTTCTCCGTCGGCTTTTTTGAGCACGTGCATGAAGGAATTTTGAATCCGGTCTTCGGCCGCAATCGCCGCTTGCAGCCTTTTCCAAAGCGCCTCCAAAACGTCCTGCCGCCACTTTCCTTCGAAGGTAGATAAAAGCTCGGCGATGCTCCATGCCTTGCTCGGGTCCTCGCAGGCTAACAATTCTTTGATTAATGCCGCGCGCGCTTCCGGAATCTTATGCAGTGAGTGCGCGGCGATGTCGCGCCGCCGGTAATCGGAATCGCCGAGCTGTACGATCAGCGTACGCACGGTCGCCGGCGTGCCGAAGTCTCCCATTTTACGCAAGGCAAATTGCTGCACGGATGCGTGAGGGCTTGTGAGGAGGCGCGAGAGCGCTGAGCGCGAATCTTCCGGCAGCTCGTGGGTGTCGAGTAGATCAAGCGCCAGCCGTCCGACCTCCGAGAACTCTGCTTCTTCCAAAACGGAGAAAAGCTTGGCGTGCTCGTCTTTGCGCAAATCCTCTTTCCGAAGACAGTGAAGCAACGCGGCGAGCGCGTGCGAGCGGAGGCTCGAATGGTGCTCGCGGGCGACAAAGCCAAAAAGCCACTTGCGTGCCTGCGGGCGGCCGAGCTGTCCCAACAGGCGAATCGAGGAGACGACAGCGGGACGTTGCTGCTTGGCGTCGAGCTTGGCGGCGAACTTCTCGACTTCGTCATAGAGCAGCTCTTGCTCTTTCGCGTCCATTTCGCGCACCCACGGCGTCATCAAGTCACAGATCGACTTATTGAACTCATCCGTGCCCGAGCGAAGCATTTGCAGCAGACCTTTCAACGCTGCTTTTCCGCGCACGGTAGAGAGGACTCGTGCCACGTTCAGTTGCCACACACGTGGGGCGGTCGGTGCATTTTTAAGGAGGGGCTGGATCACTTCCTGCCCGCCTCGGCTCAGCAACCGGACCGAACGTTCCTGAATTTCTTTATCCGGGTCGTCGAGAAATTTACCGAGCAGGGAAGTAGCGGCCTTCGGCTGAACTTCCTCGAAGTAGCGCAGGGCGTAATCTTTCAACACCGGATTGGGCTGGGCCAGCGCCGCCGCAACCGTCTTGATGATCCGGGCGTTGTCTAACTTGAGAGCCCCCAATACCAGAAGGGCCGCGCAGCGCTGCTCGACAGTGCCCTTCTCGGTCAAGGTGAGCAGTTGCTCTAGAGTCTTATCCATCGCTCAACAATTTCGCGTTCCGAGTTTCAGGGTTCAATAGAACTTACATCTTGAATGAGGCAATTCCAACAAAGATTCCTTCTCCCCTTGCGGGAGAAGGTTAGGATGAGGGGTAAGAGACGCGGACACCCTCACCCTTGCCCTCTCCCGCCAGCGGGAGAGGGGATTATTTCATGCGTAGCTTGAAACTAAAAGAACGCCAGCGCACGGATTTCGATGCTTTCCCGCGGTGGGGCAGCCGCCGGGCTCGTCGGATCGTCGAAGGAGGCGTGCGCCGTCCAACGCGCGCGGCCGTCCTTTGCGGAATCATACGTCTTGAAGACAAGGGCTTCGTTTCTTTGCATGTCCGGGAAATAGAACCAGCGGTGATCGGGATTGAAGGTAATGTGGTAGATCTCGCCGACCCGGTCCGAATATCTGCGTTCGGTCGGAATCAGGTCTTTGGGCGCCAGGCTCCGTGCATCGGCGATGGCGAGCGGCGCCGTTTGCACCGGGTTGCGAATCGGTCGCCACACCTGGATTACCGCGAAGCGACGCTGGAGGAGCGCCTCAGCTTCTTCCGGCATCAAATCGCGCACCCGCTGCGGGCCTGACCACTCGGTATAGTCGTTGTGCACTCTCCGAACCGGCTCGCGCACTTTCTTCTCCTCGCGCGTCGCGTCGTCCTCGGCTCGGAGCGTGTAGTCGAAAATCAGAACTCTTGCCGCTCCGGTCAGATCCTTTACCAGCCGCTCGATTTCAGGGTAGTAAACCGAACGCAGCTCGTCTTCATTGTAGAAATCGGACATGCGGGTCTCGTGGTCTATGAAGATGAATCCTTCACGCTCGAGCGAAAGACGGTCGCGGATAAGCCGGCCGTTTTGGATGGTCGCCGGTCTGTCTTCGTACTTGCCCGTATGCTGCACGGGTGTCGCGCCGGGCGCGTTCGAATGGCTCACCGGCTTTTCTCCGGTGTCCACGAGATAGGTAAGCGAAGTCTCGACGAACTCTAATGCCGGTTCCTGTTTATCCGGTCGTGCCATTTCGGTTTCAGCCATATCTCCGCCGGAAAGGCGTGTCAATCCAGGGGCCGCTGAGACAAATTCAAAATCCAAAACCCAAAATTAAAAATTATCCTCTTGACGGTCGGCTCCATGCTGTATTACCGAGATTGCTTTGAGGGATTATATCATGGATGCGCTCAGAGTCGTCGGCGCCCCGGTTCTGCGGGCGGAAGGCCCGGACAAAGTCGCGGGCCGCTGCATATATACTGCTGACGTCAAGCTGCCGGGGCTTCTCTGGGGTAAAGTTTTACGCAGCCCGCATCCCCATGCCCGCATCCGTCGCATCGACGCCTCCCGAGCCCGCCAAGTTCCGGGAGTAAGGGCCGTTATCACCGGCCCGGAGATCCCAAACCGCTTCGTCGGCAAGATGATCCGCGACATGCCGGTTCTCTGTTGGGACGTGGCGCGATTCGTCGGCGATAGGGTCGCCGCCGTGGCCGCCGAGACGCTCGAAGCCGCCGAAGAGGCTCTGGCTCTCATCCAAGTCGATTACGAGGAGCTGCCGGCGGTGTTCGACCCGCTGGAGGCAATGCGGGACGGTGCTCCGCTCATTCACGCAAACGTTGCAGGTTATGACGGTGCGCCCAAAGAGCGGCTGGCGTTGGATATACACAACGGGCTGACGCGTCTCGCCTGGCGCAAGGGTGACGTCGAGCGGGGCTTTCGCGACGCGGACGTGGTGCTGGAGCATAATTTTCGTATTCCAGGCCGGCACCAGGGATACCTCGAGCCGCACGCCGGAGTCGTGGCCATCGAGCGCGACGGCCGGATCCAGGTGTGGGTCTCGGCGAAAAATCCGTTCGGCGTCCGGACTCAACTGGCCAAAGCGGTGGAGGTTCCTGAGGATCGCGTGCGCGTCAACGTGGTCAACGTCGGCGGCGAGTTCGGCGGTAAAGGCGACGCTTTCGATCTGCCCGTCGCCTATTTTCTCGCGCGCGAGTCGGGACGGCCGGTGAAGATCGTCATGACCTACGCCGAGGAGCTGACGGCAAGCAACCCGGCGCATCCCACCATCGTCACCGTGCGCAGCGGTGTCAAGCGCGACGGGCGCATCGTGGCCCGCACTCTGCGGGCGGTCCACGCCAGCGGCGCTTACGGAGCTCTGAAAGCCAACGCCGCTCTGGCGACGTGGCATTATGCCGGCGGCCCTTATCGCGTGGAGAACGCGGTCGTCGAGTTTCTTCAAGTCTACACCAACACCGTGCCCGGCGGTTATTATCGGAGCCCCGGCTCCGTGGCGACGTTCTTCGCGCTCGAATCCCACACGGACATCCTCGCGCAGGAACTCGGCATGGACGCCGCGGAGTTTCGCTTGAAAAATCTGATCTGCGACGGCGATGTCGATGCGGTAGGACAGCGAGTGCAAACCGTGCGGTTCCGGGAGGTGCTTCAGGCCGCGTTGGAGGCGGCCGGGCCGAAAAAGCCGAAGCCGGGCGCCAACTCCGGCCGCGGCATAGCCCTCTTCGGGCGTCACATCAGCGGTGGCGACACCGGGGTCGTGCTCAGCCTCGATGCCGACGGCGTTTTCACGGTGATCAGCCCGACCATCGATCAAGGCGCGGGCACGCACACGATCTTGCGCCAGCTTGTCGCCGAGGAGATGGGAGTTCCGATTGAACAGGTGCGCGTAATCGTCGGCGATACCGACATCGCCCCGCGCGACAGCGGCGCGAGGGCGAGCCGGGTGACTTACGTCGCCGGTCGCGCCGCCGTTCAAGCGTGCGGCGAGCTACGGGAGCGGTTACTCGGGTACGCGTCGCGCATCCTGGAGTGCGCGCCCGAGGACATCGAGTGCCGCGCGGGCAAGTTCCGTCTGCGGCAAGACCCCAACCAACAAGTGAGCTTGAGCAGGGTCGTCGCCTCCTCTGGGCGGCCTCTCACGGTCACGGTCCATGAAGATTTGCCGCAGCCCGACGACGTCACCTACACCTGCGCGCAGATTGCGGAGGTCGAGGTCGACCCGGAGACCGGGCAAGTGCGGCTCCGCCGCCTCGTCACCGCCCACGACGTGGGCACGATCATCAACCCGATCACTCATCAAGGCCAAATCGACGGCGCCGCAATCATGGGCGTGGGCCAAGCCCTCATGGAAGAGCTGGTCATCGACAGCGGCCGCGTCGGCAACGCGAACCTGGGCGACTACAAGCTGCCCACGGCAGCCGATATTCCCGAATTGAAGACGGTGCTAGTGCGCTCCGGCGGCGGCCTCGCGCCGTATGACGCGAAAGCCATCGGCGAATTCGCCAACAACAGTCCTCCCGCGGCCGTCGCCAACGCCGTTGCCGACGCCATAGGAGCGCGCCTCTTCGAGCTGCCGATCACGGCGGAAAAGGTTTATCATGCTCTCGAAGCGCACAAACGGAGGAAACATGAAAAGCGGTAAGGTCTCAGTTGTTTTATTTCTTATTCTCCTGACGGGAGGTTTCACGCGCGCGGCCATTGGCCAGGAGAAGATTCGCATCGGCGTGCCGTTGTTCCCGACGGTTTCGTTTCCGGTATTCATCGCGCAGGAGAAGGGCATTTTTGAAAAGAACGGCTTGAAGTCCGAAATCATCAGGATCAACAGCGAGCCGACGACGTATCAAGCGCTGATTTCGGGCGACATCGACGCCACTTCCGGAGCGCCGACCGGCCTGGTCCAATCTAATCTGCAGGGCGTGCCGGTGGTTTCGCTCGGAAGTTGGGACAACCTCGTTTCGTACACCCTGGTGGCACGGGACAAGATCGACGATCTCTCGCAGTTGAAAGGGAAAAAAGTCGGCATCAATAGACTCGGCGGCAAATCGTCGCTGGTTCTCCGCGTCATGCTGGAGGATGCGGGCCTCAATACCATGAAGGATGTTGTTTTGTTGCAACTCGGCGGCTCTCAAGAAAGGCTCGCGGCCCTGATGAGAGGAGGCATCGACGCGGCCCCTGTAGATTTTGCCTTTGAGCCCAAAATGAAGCAGATGGGCTTTTTTCTCGTCACCGGCAAAAAACGCCGTTCATGAACGGCCCCATCGCCGTGAAAGTCTCTTCTTTACAATCGAACCGTTCCAAGTGGGTGCGCTTCGTCAAGGCGTATTTGGAAGCGACCGCTTACCTGACGACGAATAGAGAAGGCTCTTTGGAAGTTTTACGGCGCGCCCTCCAATTAGAAGACAAGGAAACGCTCGAGCACGCCTACGAGCAGATGCGCGCGCGCGCCACTGTCGATCTGGTTCCGCCGGACGCGGCGGTCGACAACCTGATCAAGATGATGGCTTACGTCGACAAGCGGGCGTCGTCGGTGGAGAAGGGCGCGCTCGCGGATTATTCCATCTTGAAAGAGTTGGGGCAGGGCAAGACGAAAAAATAACCATGAATGAAGTTCATTTCGTCGATACCACCTTGCGCGACGGGCAACAGAGCCTCTGGGCGCTGGGGATGAGGACCGGCGCCATGCTCTCCATCGCGGAGCAGATGGACCGGGCGGCCCTCCAAGGGACAATCGACCTAGACATCACACTCTCAGCCCAGTATTTCCGGCTCCGGTATCCGAATCTTGGCTATCAGTGGAATATGGTCCGAGGCAACGCGCGTGAGCGGCGTGCGGAAGCACGACACGTCGATGAGAGCCGACGGCGGAGAGACCCAGATGCGATCCAGGCCGAAAAGGGGAAACGGAGCGGGAAAAGTTTTCATCAGCTTGTTTTTTCCGAAGCGCGCCTCCAACCAGCGCAGCGGCCGGCCGAACGGCAGCCATTCGTTGATGTCGCTTAAGAGTATGACCATGCGCGTGCGCTCGACGGACAACGCGTCCAAAAGCCGCGCTACCTGGAATCTCCGCTCCGACGGCCGGAGTCCCAGATGCGTTACGACGACGCGCACGGCTTTGCCGCCGATTTCGAGATCCGCGTCGATCGCGCCGCGCGGCTCCCGTCCGGGCATAGTGAGATCGAGCCGTTCGACGTTGAGAATCTTGAACTTCGTGAGCAGAACATTGCCGTACTCGCCGCTCCTCCGCATCAAGAATCTGCCCGGCACCGCCTGCAGGCCGCAGCACGAAGCGAGATAGTTCATTTGGTGCGATTCGACCCTGCCGTCGGATTCGGAATGCACTTCCTGCAGGCCGACGATGTCGGCGCGGCTCTCTTTGATAACGTCGGCGATGCGGCACGGGTCGCGGCGCCGGTCCCATCCGACGCATTCGTGAATGTTGTAGGAGAGCGCAGAGAAGAGCGGCATAGTTCGGCGCGCAGGCTATCGGGAGTTGTCCGCTGCCGTTGGTTTGTGAGTCTCCGTATTCCCGGTATTTTGTTCGTTGCCCAGCCAGCGGCGAAACCACGCGGCGCCCACCAACATGATCGTCAATATCGCCGCCAGAATGGAGAGAGTGACCGCGCTGGGACGACGGATCATCTCTTCAAGCTGGCTTCCCAGGAAGGTGATCGCGATGACTCCGGGACTCATGCCGATCAATGTCCCCAAAACGAAATCGCGAAACGGCACGTGGACGGCGCCCGCGGCCAGATTCACGACCGAATAAGGAGCGACCGGAATCATTCGAATGGCGACGACCGCAAGCACGCCGTGTTTCGAGATCAATCGATGGAGCCGGTGCCAGCGCCGTCCGGTAAAACGCGCCACGGTGTCTCTCCCGAGACGGTAGCCGATTGCGTAGATTAAAATGGCGCTGAGAACACAGCCGAGCAGCGAATAGATCAAGGCCGTCCATGGTCCGAAAGCGAACGCGGTGGCGGCGATCAGGATCGTCACCGGAAACACGGCCAAACCGCCGAGCAGATAAACGCCCAAAACAAGTAATGGCTCGGCGTGGTTTTCCTCGAGCGACGCCTCCCATGCCGCGATCGTATCAATGTCGAGCCATTCTCCCAGAGGGGTCCAGCGCCAGGCCGCCGCAAGAACGAACAGGATGACCAAAGTAACCGCGCCGCGAAGCATAGCGCCGCCGGTAAACCGGCGTTGCTCCGGCGGGACTAGTTCTTTAACGACCACATCGGGCGCGATGGGCGCTTCCGGGTCGATCACGGCGGAATCGGGGATCATCTGATCCAGCAAGTCCGGAACCGCGCCATTCAGAGATTGCAAGCTGCGCTTTTTGTTGCCGCGCAGGCGGTCGATCGCGGCGATGAGCGAGCTTGTCTCCGTCACGGCCGCGTTCAGCTTTTCCAGCGGCACGTCCAGATGCTCGGCTATGAGAGAGCTGCGAAAGCGGGCGATGCGCTTTTCGACTTCTGGGCGCCCGTCCGCTTCGAACGCGAGATCGCATTCCGTGTCGAGTCCCATGGAACGATTGGCGAGATTCGCCGAACCGACACGTACCAGACGGTCGTCCACGACCAGAAGCTTTGAATGAACCGACATGCAGCGTTTGTCCAGGCCGTCTATAAAAGGGCAATAGACGCGGAGCCGATGATGCCGGTCCGCCTCGCGCAACCGCTTCAACAAGCGCGCGCGGAGAACGTCCATGATCGCCGCTTCGAGCCAGCCCTCGCTGTTTTTCGAGATGACCAGCACGACCTCCGGACCGTCCGCTTCGCGCAGCCGATTCACGAGCGCGTCGCCGACGACCGCCGAGCTGAGATACTGATTTTCGCAGTAAATCGAGCGCCGCGCCGATGCGATGGCGTCTTTGAGCAGCGCCTCTATCTCGCGTACCTCCTTTTTTTCCCCGTATGCCGGCTCGGTGCGGGCGATGGCGATATCGACGTCGGTGACGTCGGGCGTGAGCGAAGGCGGCCAGGGATCCGAGGACGTCCTTGGGGCCTGAAGGCGTTCGCCGGTCGCGCGCCGCCAGCGGTCTCGGACGAGACTTCCTAACGCTGCGGCGGCGTTGCCGTCCACGGCGATCTGAACGTCGTGATGCGGCGGCAGCATGTTCCCATTGAGGTCGGTTCTTCGGGAATCTTTGCACGGATGCTTCGGAGTATCCCATCGTCCCTTGGACAGGTCGAGCCCACCTACGAAAGCTATGGCATCGTCGACGACGACGATCTTTGAATGGTGTGAAGCGCCCAATGGATGGTTGGCATCCAGGTAAAAATGGATGCGCGGATGGAACGTGGGAACCGGCTCGCGGTCGAGCGTGTAAAGCGCGGGAGCGCTCCAAATAAGAATGTGGATCTGCAGATCGCGACGCCGTTCGACGAGAGCGTTAAGAAAGCTTCTAAGGTCCTGGGAGGCAGCGGTCGGATTTTCGGCTGACGGCGTGAGGCGGACGCGGCTGTCGAAGTCCCATCCTAAAATGAGAATGGATTTCTCCGCCCGCGCGAAAACCTCGGCCACGGCGGAAAAATAGGCAGCGCCGTCGATCAGCAACTTGACGCGCGCGGCGGGCGCAACTTTCCAACAATTTTTTCCGTCCTGCAAAATACGCGGCGAAACCATTGCATAAAGTTTACCAGACGTAGGGAAAACCACCAGTTAGGTTAAGACCCGATACATTCCGTGACATGACGGAAAATCTACCTGTTCAACGCATGTCCTGGGAAAAAATTACGTGGTTTAACCGGCAAGAACCCGAAAAAAGCTTGCGGCACCGGCGCTGGCATCGCAATTGCTCATTTCGCTAGTGGGGGACTTTTTATGAAATTATGGTCTAACATTCTGGCGTTTTTGGTCTTGCCCCTGGCGGTTGCAGTGATGGCCCAAGACAAGGAACAAGAATCGGAAGGTTTAGAGCAGAATGAGCGGCTCGAGTTTCGGCGCGACAGTCGTTCCGAGGGGCAGCGATACAGCTTCGAGGATTACATCCAGGACCTCACGGCGGCGGCGCGGAACGACGAGCCGCAGCCGGATAATCCAGTGTCCCAGTTGGACTCCAAAGAACAGCGGCAGGAATACAAACCGCTGAATCCGATGACGATATTGAGGTGGTAGGTAACGTGACTCGCACCATTCGACTCCGAGCAGATCGCTAATGATGATGGCCTGCCATGAGCGAGCGGCGTTTTCGCCGGGAAGTCGAATGGTGGTCCCAACGGGAATCGAACCCGTGTTACCGACGTGAGAGGCCGGTGTCCTAACCGCTAGACGATGGGACCGTGGCTGAGGAGGTAGGACTCGAACCTACAATCGCCTGATCCAGAGTCAGGTGGCTTACCAATTAGCC